>NZ_CP043682.1:339581-639581 GCF_014084025.1 Borrelia sp. A-FGy1 | reverse complement strand
CTGGAACTATTATTGTAACATCTCTTTTCAACTTAAAATTAAAATGATTTAACATAAATTTCGTTACTCTCTTTTAAAAAAATTTCTAAAAAACTTATATACGCTATTTAAAAATCCTAATTTCTCAATACACTGGCCGTACAAATTTAACTCACCTAATTTATTGTTATCCAAAAAAAATTCAGCTTTCCCTACTATGTCATGCTCCTTAAGTGGAGCAACTAAATCTTTTATATAAAACTTTATATTTACTCTATTAAGCTCATCTCTAGTAAAAATATATTCAAAAGGCTTTCTAGAAGAGATATTGACCGTATCTACTTCCCCATTATAGATCCTTTCTTTTGATTTTAACATGAAAGAAAATTTAGAATAACTATTAAACCCATATTCAAATAATTTCTCTGCAATTAAGGCACGCTTTTTCTCACCAATATTTCCAACTCCTTTATCAACTCCTAAAATAACAGATATCAGCCTCATTCCATCTTTTTTAGCTGTAGCAACTAAATTTAACCCTGACTTTTTAATGTAACCTGTCTTAAGTCCATCAGCATAAGGATAACTATATATTAAAATATTTTTATTTTCCTGCTTTAAATTTAAAAACTTTGAAGTATGTGTATTACCTAAATTTTCAAGTCTTGGATAAGTAAAACTTTTAAGAGAATGTATTTTAAGCATAAATTCAAATTTTTTTATATAAGCTCTTGCAAACAATGCCATTTCCAATGCTGTAATTTTATTATCATTACTATGCCCTGATGCATCAACAAAATGCATATTCAAAAGACCCAAATTTAAAACATTAATATTCATTAAATTAATAAAATTATTTAAATTTCCTCTTCCTATAAATTCAGCAATTGCAACAGCAGCATCATTCCCTGATGCAATTATCAGCCCTTTAAGCAATTCCTCAAAATTTACCCTCTGTCCTTCTTCTAAAAACATTAAAGAAGAATTTAGCGGAGCATTGTAATATGAAGCATTCCTATTAATAGGTACTTTAATCCTAAAATCTATATTCTTTTTTTTTGCCTCAACCAAGGCAGTATAAATTGTGACAAGCTTAGTAAGAGATGCTGGTGGAAAAATTAGATTAGGATTTCTTGCATAAAGAACTCGCTTAGTGTCGCAATCAAGAAGAACAACCGACTTTGCGCCTTTTGTTAATCTTTCAATTTCAATAAAATCAACCGAAAAAATCTTTCCAGACAAAACTAAAATCTGTAGCATAGTATAGATAACTTTCATGCTATATCATTGTATATTATTGCATAAAATTTACTATAAACTTAAAAGATAAACTATAAATGGTAAATTTATTAAAGGAGTAGATTTATTATGAACTCTTATGATTTCATGAAAGCATTAGTACCAATATTAATAATAATAATTGGGCTTGGGATAATAAAAAAACCAGCCTACTACGTAATACCAATATGTTTAATGGTAACGATTGCATTAGTTTTGTTTGACAAAAAATTAGGAATAGCAAATACAAGTCTTGCAATACTTGAAGGAACAATAATGGGAATATGGCCAATAGTTATTGTAATTATTGCTGCTATTTTCACTTATAAAATGGCTGAAAGCCAAGATGACATGAAAATTATAAAGTCAATGTTATCTAATATATCCTCTGATAAGCGAATAATCGTTTTACTTGTAGCATGGGGATTTGGTAATTTTTTAGAAGGAGTTGCCGGGTACGGAACTGCTGTTGCAATTCCAGTATCAATACTAATAGCAATGGGATTCGAACCAATCTTTGCTTGTATTATATGTCTAATTATGAACACGTCTTCTACTGCATATGGTTCTGTAGGGATTCCTATAATATCCCTTGCTCAATCAACAGGATTAGATGTTAAATTATTATCATCAGATATTGCTTTACAACTATTTTTCCCAACAATCATTATACCATTTATATTAGTAATGCTAGTAGGAGGAGGAATTAAAGGCATATTTATACTCACACTTCTTTCAGGACTATCAATAGCAATATCTCAAGTTTATATATCAAGAGCATTGGGCCCCGAACTTCCTGGAATACTTGGAAGCATAATCTCAATGATAATAACAACAATTTATGTAAAATTTTTTGAAAAAAAAGATACTGTTAATACAAATACCAAATTACATCCAAAGCAATGTTTTCTTGCATGTCTCCCCTATATTTTAATAGTAACTTTTATAATAACTGTTTCACCACTATTTTACAGCATAAATAAATATCTATCATCAAACTTTAAAACTATTATTGAAGTTTATCCAGGTTCTGCTCCTCTACATTTTAAATGGATAACCTCACCAGGTTTATTAATTATTCTTGCAACAGTAGTTTCTTATTCAATAAGAAGAGTCTCTATATTTGAACAATTAAAAACATTTATACTCACCTTAAAAAAAATGGCGTTATCTTCATTCGTAATTATTTGTACAGTATCAATATCAAGGCTTATGACACATAGTGGAATGATAAAAACCCTTGCAGATGGTATTTCAATTATAACAGGTACTTTTTATCCATTATTTAGTCCATTAATAGGAGCTCTTGGTACTTTCTTAACAGGAAGTGATACTGTTTCAAATGTTCTATTTGGCAATTTACAAACACAAATTGCAGAAAATATTAATACTAACCCTTATTGGCTTGCAGCTGCAAACACAACAGGAGCAACAGGAGGAAAAATGATTTCACCTCAAAACATAACAATAGCAACCACAACTGCAGGGCTTATTGGTCAAGAAGGAAAACTATTGTCAAAAATAATCACATATGCTTTTTTCTATATTGTAATATCGGGAATCTTAGTTTATTTTTTATAAATTAATTATAATAAATATTAAATTAAGTGCTTAAATAAACAAGACTAACAAAATATTTATGTTAGTCTTATTCAATGATAAGCAATATAAACTAAAAAATACTTGAATTTTTATTTAAATATTAATATCATAAATTTACTAATACTTAAACTATTATTTAAATGTTGATTGATATCTCAAAATGCATTTTATTTAAAAGTTCTAATAAATTTAAATCTTACAATAAAGGAGATATGAATGACTAAAAAATTAATATCATGTGTTTTTGGTCTGCTATTAACCACTTTTACGCAGAGTTTTGCACAAGAAACAACAACAGAAAAAAATGAAATTAATTTAGATCCATGGAAACCTAAATTTGAATTTGAAAATACAAGTGAGTTTAGGCTAGACATGGATGAAAAAATTCCTGGATTGGAAAATAAAAGTAAAATAGGAATTAAGTTTCTACCATTTGGAAAAAATGCAGAATTGGGCAAAAATGATCCTTTCTCAGCTTATATCAAAATAGAAGATTTGGCCTTAAAAGTCGAAGGACAAAAGGATTCCACTTTTAAACTTGATTTAGGCGATATCATAACAAAAATAAAAATATATGATTTTTATATTAAAATGAATTCAATGACTGACTTTGATTTTAATCAAGAATCATTGTTTAGCTTTGCTCCTATAACTAGCATTAAAAGTGACTATTATGGGTTACCAAGTAATGATAGAGCTTTAAGAAAAACAATCCTTGCAAGAGGCACAGATAAAAAAATAGGAACATTACAATTTGGATATAAACTCCCACAATTAGAACTTATACTTGCTATTGGAGCAACAGGAACAGGTAACAGAAACCACGGCAAAATCCATGAAAAAGACACAGAGGAAGAAAAAAAGAAAAAAAAAGATAGACCTTATAACAATACTTATGCTGGTTTGCTTTATGGAACTCAAGTCAAATGGAGCCCAATAAAAAATGAATTAGTAAAAGACAGTCCAACTGTTATAGCAGAAACTCCAATTGAATTAAATTTTGGAGTTTCAGGAGCATTTGGAAATAAAACATTTAATAAATCATCAATAACATATGGATTAAAAGATAATGCTATTATTGGATCTGACTTATTTGTTCCAACTTTATCTAATCCATCTATTATGACCTCTCTTGGTCTTCAATACAAGATTGGTCTTACAAAAGTAAATAATAAGAACATTTACTTAATTTTACATACAGGAACTGATTTGGGGATAGATTTCTTTGCAAGCGATTTCTCCACATTTGGACACATATCCAAAAAAGCAAATACAGACGAAAAAAATAAATTCAATCCAGCAGAAAATAAACTTAACTTTGGTCAAGCTAGAAATACTAATTTTGCATTCTCTGTTGGAGCTAATATAGGCCTCGCTTGGAATAAAGACGAAGGGGAAAAAGAATCATGGGAAATTAAAGGAAAAGATTCTTACAACACAAGAATATTTGGAGAACAAGATAAAAAATCTGGAATTGGAATTGGAATTAATTATGGACAAAATTTATATAAACCCTCTTCTAGAAAAAAGTTAATAAACGATATTGCAAAAAAAGCATTTAAAACCTTAAATGTAGAAATCTCTACTTATGAGGATAATAAAAAAGGAATCCTTCCTGGGATTGGATGGATAATTTCAGGTGGAATTTATGACTTACTAAAAGAAAAACCTAATACAGATGATATTATTGCTCTTCTTAATCAAGATGCTACTGATACCAAGCAAGATACCAATAATATTTCATTTGTAAACGCTGCTAAGATTGGAGCTGCTTTATATGTTGACTATGCTATACCTGTAGAATCTATATCATCAAAAACATATATAACTCCATATGTAGGCACTCATATTTTAGGCTCATTTAAAGATTCAGATAAAAAATTATATCTAAAAGCCGGGATCGAACTAGAGAAAATAATAAAATTTACAACAATTACATTTGGGTGGGATTCAAATAATCTACTTGCAAAAAAAGATAAAATGGGAAGTGCATTTTTAGCATTCAAGGTTGCTTTTGATGAATAAAAAACAAATAAAATTATTTAAAGAATAAAAAATTATTTTATTCAAATAAAAGTATAATCTTCTGAGTTAATCTCTATTACTCAGAAGATTATGTATTTTCCCTTTATTTCAAATTTCTTTCTCTACATATCTTTTCATAAGCATCTCGAATTTTAATAAATTTTTCACTAGCCTCCTTTTGTTTCATAGGTTCATTTGCAAATCTATCTGGATGATATTGAATAACTAACTTTTTATATACTCTTTTTATATCATTATCACTAGAATCGTACTTTAAACCCAATACTTCATAAGGATTAATAATTTCTATTTTAATATCCTTATAAGTATTGTAACTTTCAAAATCAAGCTCAAGAAAAGAAATAATATAAAGAATAAATTTATCGCCATCTGAATTTCTATATCTAGCCAAATTATTAATTTCTTTAAGAGTCGAAACAAGCCAAATAAAAAGATCTCTATGTTGAAAATATCCAAGCTTTAATGCATATAATATTTTGTCTGCATTTCTGTTCTTAGTAATGGAAAAATGGAATATATTATAAAGCTCTGTTTTATGTCTTTCAGATAAATTTAAAGAATTAATGATGAAGTTAATATAATTTAACTGTTCTCCTGTCATTGATCCCAAAATAGAAATTAACTTAGCCATAAGCAAAAAAGATAACTTGTAAAACTCGAACTCTCTTACCTTAGAATGAAAGTAATCTCTTGTTGTATATACCTTAAATCCACCCAAAAGACTAGATATTATCAAAAAAACAATAAGCATGAAAAATATGCTTAAAATAAAGGGATTTAAAATAAAAATAAACAATATAAACAAAAAGAAAATTTGAAATAAATTAGATAACAAAACAAATAACCTATAAATTAAAATTAAGGCATACTAAAACTACTAATAAATTCTATAACTTCCCTCTTTATTTTCCTATATTCACCCTCTGATTTAGCTTTTAACGCCCTAATAATAAGGCTAGCAACCTTAAGAGCATCGTCTTTATCTAAACCTCTTGAAGTAATAGCTGCTGCACCTACTCTAATACCAGAAGTTATAGAAGGGTTTCTTGAATCAAAAGGAATAGTATTTTTATTAATCGTAATATTTACACCCTCAAGAATTTTCTCAGCATCAGCTCCTGTAATACCTAACACACCAAGATCAACCAAAAATAAATGATTATCTGTTCCTCCGCTAACTATTCTAAAACCCTCTGCACTAAAATAGTCAGCCATAATTTTAGTATTCTCTATTACTTTAGATATATAATTTCTAAAATCATCCCTTAAAGCTTCACCAAAAGCTATCGCTTTTCCCGCAATAACATGCATCAAAGGTCCTCCCTGAATACCTGGAAAAACGCAAGCATCAATAGAAGTCTCAAGTGACCTTTCCTTCATGTTAGAACTAACCATTCTCTTAAATTCTTTACCTGAAATGATTAATCCTCCTCTAGGGCCTCTTAAAGTTTTATGAGTAGTACTTGTAGTAAGATGCGCAACATCAACAGGAGAATTATGAAAACCTGTAACAACAAGCCCTGCCGTATGAGCAATGTCGCATAAAAGATAAGCAGAAACTTCATCTGCTATCTGACGAAACTTTTTAAAATCAATTTCCCTCGAATAAGAAGAAGCACCCGCTATTATTAAATTTGGTCTATATTTCTTAGCTAAGTCCATTACTTCATCATAATCAATAGTCTCAGTGTCCCTTGATACCCCATAAGAATAAGTATTAAAAAATATCCCAGAAAAACTAACTCTGCTTCCATGAGTCAAATGCCCCCCATGAGACAATTCCATTCCAAGAATTCTATCGCCAGGATTAATAAGGGCCATTATTGCAGCCATATTGGCTTGAGAACCACTATGTGGCTGTACATTAGCATAATTTGCCCCAAAAAGTTTCCTTGCCCTTGATATAGCTAAATTTTCAATTTCATCAACAACAAAACAACCTCCATAATATCTCTTTAAAGGATAGCCCTCAGCGTATTTATTAGTCAAAATACTACCTACAGCTTTTCTTACATTTGACGATACAAAATTTTCTGAAGCAATAAGTTTAATGCTTTCTCTCTCTCTTTTATATTCTCTTTCAATTAAATCAAATACATCTCTATCTATCATTAATATATTCCTCCAAAGTAAAACTATAATTCAGAGAATAATTATGATTTGTTAAGCTTTTATATTTTAACAACCCTAAATCTATATATTCATTAGACGGAAAATAATTATCAAAATCTTCCTTGTACCCATAATGGATATAATTCTCTGTCATATTCAAAAAATACTTAGAACTGTTCTTAAATACTACTGCATTTATTATATCAAAATAAATAAATCCAACTTGATCTAAAAAAAATTCAAACCAAACATGTTTTTTAAGACTAAAAGACTCAGAATCAAAATAAAATCCAACCGCTGTTCTTAAAGGTATTCCTTTTCTCAAAAACAACAAATTAGTAAGAATAATCAGATTATCTTTAGAAATTTCTCCTCTCTTAATAGATTCACCCAAACTCAAACTATTATCTGTAATCCTAAAATGCAATGTTAAAGCATCGATAATAGACTTAGATAACTTATAAGCTGACTCGCTGTCTATTTTGCTAATATTCAAAGTAATTGGATTTAAATCAAGTGATTCATAAGATAAATAACTACTCATTTTATTCAAAACATATGTCTTAAATTCATACATATCATGATTTTTATTTACTTTAATATCATATAAAGACTGTTTTTCCAAAATTTCCAAATTTAATCTATAAGTTTCAATTTCAAACTTTAAATAATGTTTATCAACTTTCAAACTTTCAAAAAATAAATTATTTAAAGACAGACTAGTACCCTCATTATTTGAAAATTTAATTTTCTGCCTTTCATTTTTAATTGGAACTAAATAAAAAACATTGAAGTTAATATCATCAAACTTAAGTTTAGTATCTTTATCAAAAGCCTGCACAAAATAAATTTTCTGAGATATCTTAAAATTTTTAACTTTATCTAAAGTCCACTTAAAAAAATTTGACTTAAAATTAAAGGGAACTTTATTACTCCTAACACCATCAATCAATAAAAAAATCTTACCTTTACTACGTAAAGTTTTTGGAGGTATAAATTCGATCTCATCTTTGGATACTCTTATCATATTTTGAGGAAGAACTTTATAACATTGTTGATTTGTTTGAACAAATATTTCAACAACAGAAAAATCTGAAGCTAAATTTCTACCTCTCAATATAACAGGTATATTAGTCATTAAACTTAAATCTTGAGTAGCGAAAAGAAATGGCTTATTATTTACTTCAAGCCTAACTGGTACTTGTCTCCTAATTACAAGAAAAAGCTCATTACTAAACCCCTGTTCGCTCCTTATAAAAACAAGACCCGAATTTATTTCATCCGTAATTCTAAAAACTATTTTCTCATCACTCCAACTAATAATGCTACTCTTCATTAAATAATTATCATTAATATTAATATCTCCTACCTTATTTCCTAAATAACGTCCTTTAATTACAATAACATTTTCATGTGATGCAGGAATAGGAGATATTTCATAAATAACAGGTTTCAAATAAAACAAAAATCCAGAAAAAATAAATAAACTCAAAAAAGCAAGAAAAATCAAGAATAAAACAAAATATTTGCCAATAAAAGATTTTGCCAATTCTTAACCTCTTTTAACCTTAGTTCCATCTTCTGTATCAATTAAAACAAATCCCTTAGAAATAAAATAATCCCTAATCTCATCAGCACGACTAAAATCTCCTCTTAATTTTGCATTTTGTCTCTCTTTTAGTAAAGAATTCATCCAATCATAAATATGTACATTATCTTTCTTAATAGCTTTTAGAACCTCTTTTCTTAAATTTAAAGACAAAACTTCATCAAACTTAAATGCAAGTCTAAGCTTTAAAAAAGCCTCTAAGTTATTGTCTTTAACAATATCCCACAGTAAAGCTAAAGCCTGAGGAATATTTAAATCAAAAGCTATTTTTTCCAAAAAATTATTATAATATTTATTTTCAAAACAAAGTTTATAAACCTTATTAAGTAGTGAAATGTCAAATTGGTTTAGTGAAGAATAAAGATAGACCAGCTTATTAAGCATATTTTCCCTAGCTATTTTACAAGCCCTAAGATTATCTAATGTAAATTTAAGTTGTGTTCTGTAGTGTGCTGTTAAACAAAAATATCTAAAGTCTAGAGGAGAAAACCCATAATTTTCTAGATCTTTAATGGTAATAAAATTACCCTTTGATTTTGACATTTTTTCATTTTCCATAATCAAAAACTCACCATGCACAAATAAATCACACCATGATTTTTTCAAATAACATTCAACTATAGCTATTTCATTTATATGATGAACTCCAATATGATCAACTCCTCCCAAATGAATACTAAGAGTTTCTTTAAAACAATCTAAGTTCATTGTAGCGCATTCTAAATGCCAACTTGGATAACCAAAACCCCAAGGTGAATCCCATTTCATTTCTTGGTCTTTAAATTTTGAATTTGTAAACCATAAAACAAAATCTGTTTTATTTTTCTTTGATACATCCATTTCAACTCTAGAAACAGAATTAAAAACTTTACTTGTACTAATACCAGCCATTTGACCATAATTTTTAAAACGAGAAGTATCAAAATAAACATTCCCATTCGCAAAATAAGTAAAATTATCCTTTTCAAGAACTTTTACAACTTCTATCATGCGAGTTACATATTTACTTGCAATAAGAACATTATCAGGACATACTATATTCAATTTTTCACAATCACGAAAAAAAGCCTCAGTAAAAAATTTACTAACCTCATGAACTGTAAGTCCTCTCTCTTTTGCAGCTTTAACTACTTTATCCTCACCTTCATCAAATTCACCTGTTAAATGGCCAATATCAGTAATATTCATTGAATAATTAACACTATAGCCTAAAAGCCTTAAAGTTTTAATAAGTAAGTCTTCAAAAATATACGTTCTAAGATTGCCGATATGCGCATAATTATAAACAGTAGGACCACAAGCATAGACCTTAGTTTCACAACAATTTTTTACCTCAGATATTTTTTTTGTCTTTGTATTATATAACTTAAGAATCATAAATCCTATCAAAAGCTCATTTTAGAAATGAACAAACTCAAAAACGAATTTTTCCTAAAAATCTTAACCCAACTTACTATAGTAGTCTATTATAAAAACCCTAATTTGACAAACTCATCAATAATGAAATTTATAAAATTTATAAATCTACTTAACAAGATAATCACTAAAAATTTAGGGCCTGGACCAAATTTGTAAAAATCAACTCTTTAGTATAAAATTTAAAAACATGTCTAAATATATCAATAATTTTCTCAAAAAAATCAATACTACTCCTACTAAAGAAAATCTTGCAAATTACACTACATATAAAATAGGAGGCCTTTCTAATATATTTTTAGTACCCAAAACCATAAAAGAAGCAGAAAACATATTTAAAAAAGCAATAGAGGAAAAAATTAAAATATTTATCTTAGGAGGAGGCTCAAATTTATTAATAAATGATGAAGAAGAAATTAATTTTCCTATAGTGTACACTGGTTATTTGAATAAAATCACACTTCAAGGTAATAAAATTACTGCTGAATGCGGAGCCAACTTTGAAAAGCTATGCAATTTTGCACTGGAAAACAAATTAAGTGGATTAGAATTTATATACGGAATTCCTGGCACACTTGGAGGTGCTATTTGGATGAATGCTAGATCCTTTGGAAAAGAAATTTCTGAAATATTAGATTTAATTGTTTTTGTAGATGAAGACGGCCAAACAATCTGTAAAAAATTTGAAAAGAATGAATTTTCATACAAAATTTCTCCATTTCAAAACAAAAATACCTTAATATTAAAAGCCACACTAAATTTATCGAAAGGAAGTAAAAAACATATCTTAAATATTATGCAAAATAATAAACAAAATAGGATAAATAGAGGTCACTATCTCTTCCCAAGTAGCGGTAGTACATTTAAAAACAATAAAAATTTTTTAAAGCCTACCGGAAAAATAATTGAAGAATGCAATCTAAAAGGATTAAAAATAGGAGAAGCATCTGTTTCACAATATCATGGAAACTTTATTATAAATAACAAAAATGCACGTGCCAGAGATGTTAAAGAAATAATACAAAGAGTAAAAAATGAAGTAAAAACAAAAACAGGTTTCTTACTTGAAGAAGAAATTTTATATATTGGATTTAAAGATAAAATTTAAATCAAACATACCGAAGTTCATTATTAATATTTTTAATAATATCTCTTATACTAATAACTTTTTCTTTAAATTCATTAACTAAAGCAATATTCTCTCGTAAAGGTTCTAATGCTTCCAAGCTCATCTTAGAAACCTTAAACTCACCTAAATCGTTATTTAAATTATTAAACTTTCCGTTAATAAAAAAGTAACTATTAAATATCTCCTTATACATATTTTTAGCATCCTTAATTTTAATATCATTAGATAAATATTTATCTTTAAAATATCCAATTTCTTTTATGTGCTTAGCAAGTGTAGCATTTATCCTTTCATGTTGAATAGAATTATTATTAACATTATCCTGTATATCCATAAAATTTTTATAAACACTATCTATCTCTGTACTTATAAGTGAAATAATACTATTAACTATTTTAAGTTCATCTTTGATAGTTGTTGAATATTTACTGGAATTTATGGCAAGCTTTCTAATCTCCTCTGCAACAACAGCAAAACTTTTACCTGCATTACCTGCCTTAGCAGCTTCAATAGCTGCATTCATTGCAAGCATATTTGTCTGACTTGATATTGATACTAAAAGTTTATTTGCACTCTGCAGATTATTCGTTTGTGACAAAAGCTCAGAAAAATTCATATTAATATTTTCAAAAATAGAATTTAATTCAAAAACTTTAACTTTTACACTTTCAATATTTATAGAATTTGCTACAACAACTTTATTAAAAATTTCAAGGTTTTTGTCTATTCCATAAAAAGCAATAGCATTTTCTTCAAATTTAGTAGCAATATCTGATACGTTTTTATTATGTTCGCTAATTGGATCAGATATTGATTCAAAATCTTTCAAAATATTAATTATTGTTTTTTCAAATTTAGAAAAAGTATCTCCTATCCTCTCATAAGTAAAAAGACTATTATTAGCCCTCTCTATTCTTTCTTCAGGAATGCTCATATCACTTAAATAAGTGTCTAACTCCTTTACATAATCTTTAATTTTATTAACAGCATTAGTAGCACTTAAAAAAAGGCTATCAAATTCAGAACTAATGTAAGAAAAAATAAAAGACCTATATCTAACCTCTACAGGAGAGTCAACTCCTAAAGCATCTCCTTTCACTCTTTTTTGATTAATCATGACCCTAAAATCTTCCATAATAGGTAAAATCAACCTATTACAAAGGTAAAATAAAATGAAAAAAGAGACAAACAAAAACCCTAAGAAAAACAATGCACCTGACTGAAACCCAACAGGGAGAGCACTTATATTAAAAATAACACCTTGAATAACAGCTCCTTCAATCTGAGAAGAATTTAATAAATAGGAAGAATTTCTATGTTTAAAAATAAATTTTGAAATATTAAAATCTGTCTTAATATAATTTACAGCTCTATGCAAAACACTATTCTCATAAGCTTCCGAAAAATTTCCAATGTTTATGTCACTAAAACTTAAAAGCAAAGGACTAAAGTCTCTATCAACAACAAAAAATTCATAACTTTTATTATTAGTCTTAAGATAAGAATTAAACTGATTTGCTATACCATTCAACAAATCTTCAAAACAAACCATAAAACATAGTATACCCATTACAATAGAATTATTATTAACAACAGGAATACTTACAACAGAATAAAATTTATTCTTAATTCTCTTATAGCTTGAATAATAAGCAACGTTATTTCTTGCAGGAACAAGATAAATAGGATCTTCTATAATATTATTTATACCCAAAAATGAAAAACTTTTATCTGAAAGTAGTACATTTTGTCCAATAGGAATATAAAAAATTCCTTCTAAAGAATTATTAGAAAAAGATATCCCCTCAAAAATCTTACTTACCTCATCAAATTCTTTTGAATTTAAAAATAAAGCACTGCTTGTGTTCAAATCATACATAGATTTCAAATCAATACTTGAAATAAAACTATTTGAAGCATTATGCAAAATATTTAAAACATTATTATCCTTAGCAAGATTATTAAGAACATCCTTAGCATACTCATATCTATTTTTAAACCGATATTCCACATTACTTGAAAACAGATAAAAATCAGACCTAACACGTTCAATATGTTCATTTTTATAATTTAAACAGGATTGTCCTATAAATAGCAAACCAAAGCAAATAAAAACAAAAAGTAGAAAGTAGAGAAAAAACTTCATATTTTTTAATTTAATATCTACTAAATCATCATTCATAAACTCTCCAAAATTAAACCTATATAAACAAAGCTTACTAACATATTAGACATCATATGAATATACTAACAAGAATAATTATTTTATTATTCAAATATATGTATATAATTATATAATAAAACATATATAATACTAGTTGGTTATAATATTTTCTAAAAAGTTTTGCGAGGATTCAAGTGAAAAGAAAAAATTCTAGTTTCACTCTTTTTTATAAGTTTAATATTGCTATATTAATATACACAATAACTATTGCTGCTACTACTTTTTTGCTATTAAATTACGGATATAAGAAGGTAATAACTAAAGAGCTTAAAAATTTCACAAAATTTGTCAATTATATTATGACAAAAAGCTTTGTTGATGATACAAAAAATACATTACAAGCGATTGACGAATTTATCATAAATTACAACAATGCATCTAGCAAGCAAAAGAATCAGCATCTTAAAAGCATAATGTATATAAACAACTCTAGCTTGTCCTCTTCTTACATAAAGATAATAGAATATGTAAATGAAAATGGAAAGGTATTGTATTCAAGCGATGATAAAAGAGTCAACTCCCAGATAAATTTAAAAGAAATTAAATCAGATAATTTTATAAATAAAACTCAAATAATTGCATTGCACAAAAACTTAATAAAAATAAATAATAAATACTATATACCTATACTTTATAAGATAGCAGTAAGAGACAAAGAAAATATATATAACACTTATAATACTGGATATGTAATCCTATATTTAGATATACTAGAACACATAAAACAATTAAGAAAAACCATATTTATGCTGCTAGAAAGATCTGTACTAGAAAAGTTAAATCAACATAATCAACATAACAGTTATCATTACTTCAAAATATATGCTATTAATAATCAAGGTGAAGTATTTGGAGAACAAAACGAAGACACATTCGAACACATCAAACTATCTATAGATAACCTATTTGAACATAATCCTAAAATAACAAATAAATTAATAAATTCAATATCTAGAAAAAAAAGCAATATTATTACTAACCATGACAATAACATAATCTCTTTAACAAGAATCACAACTTCATCTTGGTATATAGCAATACAAATGAACTATAACAATATATTTTCAAATGAACTATACAAAATTAAATTGATGTCAATATCAATAATAGCAGTGCTAGTAATAATATTCATTATTATAATGATAAACATTATCAAAAAATTAATCATAATAAAAATAGAACATTTAAATGAGGTAATTCCAAAAGTTAAAGACGGAGATTTGACAGTCAAGATTGAGTCAAAGGGGAATGACTCAATAAGTTCTACAATAAATCACTTCGGATATTTCGTCGAAAATTTAAAGAATGTAATAAACTCATTACAAGATAGAGTTAAATTATTAAAAGATAATGGAGATCTGTTATTCAATGAAATAAATAAAGCTTATAGTACTATAACAAATTCGAATAAATATATAGAAAAGACACAAGGAGAAGTAGAGAAACAAGTTGAATTTATTTCAAATACAACAAACACAATAGAAAGTTTGTCCAAAAACATTGCATCTCTTGATAATTCAATTGAAACTCAAGCTGCTAGCGTTGAAGAATCATCATCTGCTATTGAAGAGATGATAGGAAGTATCCAATCTGTTACAGAGATAACACAAAAAGCTGCAAAAAGCACAGAAGAACTTAAAATATTTTCAGACGACGGTCGTAAAAAGCAAGAAGAAGTTATTATGCAAATTAAAGATATTTATAAAAATTCAACAAGACTTCAAGAAGCAAATGCTCTAATATCATCTATTGCTAGTCAAACAAACCTACTTTCAATGAACGCAGCTATTGAGGCATCTCACGCTGGTGAAGCTGGAAAGGGATTTGCAATTGTTGCAGAAGAAATTAAAGATCTTGCAGAACAGGTTACTTCACAATCAGAATCAGTTGCAGCATCAATCAATGAAATCATGGATTCTATCAATAAAACAGTCAAAACATCTGAACTTACAAATAAAGCTTTCAATCAAATATTTGATTCAATAAATCTTGTGGTTCAAGTTATAGAAGAAATAAACCACACTATGCAAGAACAGTCAATTGGTAGTCAGGAAATTTTAAAAGCTTTAAATACAATGAGAGAAATAACATATGAAGTAAAAATTGGTTCAAATGAAATGTTTAGAGGAAATAAAGAGATTATTAATACTGTTTCTGTTCTAGAAGAAATTAACATAACAGTTTCGAATTCAATGAAAAGTCTAAAAGAAGAAATAAAAAAGCTCATAGGAGCAATTGAAAGCATTAAAACCTTTGGGGAAGTAAATACAAGTCATATTGTAGATATTAATACAGATACAAATCAATTTAAGACAAAATAAAATTGTTAAAGGTAAAATTTATGCAAAAAAAAACATTTTATGTTACAGAAAGATATTTAAAAACTCATTTAATGCTCTTTCCAATTTTTGCTTATACAAAAAACTTCCCAGAAGGAAGCATAATATCCATTTGGATATCCATCTGTATATTATTACCAGCAATAATTATTAACCAAATAGAACTAAGAAATCAAATACTAGGAATTTACTTATTTATAATAGGAATTATTGTTAGTTTAACTTATCTTTTCATGTATTATACAACCCCTATAATTTATAACAATTTAAAGTTTTCAATTCCCATTTTAATAGTGATAATAATATCATTTCACAAAAATGAACCTTTTAAAACTTTAAAAGAACCTTTAAGGATATTACAATATTCTAAACTACCAATATTAACATTCATATCTTTAAGCTCAATAATTTCACTCTTTAGAGAAATAATAAATACTGGAAATTTAAAGTTTTTCAATATAAAAATACCAATAATTAAAGAACTTAGCATAAATAAAATACCAACTTATAGCTCAAATGTTTTCTTAGTAGCATCTTTAATCTTTTTATTGATTAACACATTAATAAATAAAAAAGGGAAAAAGAATGATCAGTAAAATAAAAAAAGATTTAGAAAATAAAATTACTAAAACAATAAATAGACTTGCATTAAAAAAAAATATTAAATTAAAAAAAATAACTACAATAATCCAAAAACCTCCAAATAGCTCTTTAGGAGATTTGTCAATCTTAATATTTGAATTTAGTAAAATATTAGGGCTTAGCCCATCTGTTATTTCAGAAGAAATAGTAAAAGAGATAGGATTGAAATATGAAACTAAACCAATGGGACCTTACTTAAACATTAAAATCAAGAGAAAGGAATTTATCCGAGATACAATTAATAAAGTCAAAAAAGAAAAGGAAAAATACGGAACAAATAATTTCCTTAAAAATAAAAAAATAGTAATAGAATTTTCAGCCCCAAACACAAATAAGCCACTGCATGTAGGGCATCTCAGGAATGACATTATTGGAGAAAGTTTATCAAGAATATTAAAAGCTTCCGGTGGAAATATAATAAAAATAAATTTAATAAATGATAGAGGTGTTCATATTTGCAAATCCATGCTTGCTTACAAAAAATTTGGAAACAATATAACGCCTGAGTCTTCTTGTAAAAAGGGGGACCATCTAATAGGTGATTTCTATGTGAAGTACAATGAATATGCAAAAGAAAATGCCATAGAAGCAGAAGAAGAAATACAAAAATTACTATGTAAATGGGAAGAAGGGGATATAGAAACAGTCAAACTCTGGGAAAAGCTTAACAAATGGTCAATTGAAGGAATAAAAGAAACTTATAATCTTACAAACATTACATTCGATAAAATTTATCTTGAAAGTGAAACATTTGAAATTGGTCGCAATATTGTACTTAAAGGATTAGAAAACGGGTTATGTTATAAAAGAGAAGATGGAGCAATATGCATAAAAATACCTTCAGAAGAAAATGAAAATGAAAATAAAAAATTTAAAGAAAAAGTTCTATTAAGAGCAAATGGAACATCTATTTATCTTACTCAGGATTTAGGGAATATAATAACTAGGAAAAATGAATATAACTTTGATGAAATGATTTATGTTGTTGGAAGTGAACAAATTTATCACTTTAAAAGTTTATTTTTTATTGCAGATAAGCTAGGCATTACAAAAGAAAATAATTTAATACATTTATCTTATGGAATGGTAAATTTACCCGAAGGTAAAATGAAATCAAGAGAAGGCAATTTCATTGATGCTGATCACTTAATTAATGATTTAGTAAAATCAACTATAATAGAAATAAAAAAAAGAGCTACAAATGAGAAAGATATTCAAATACAAGATATTCAAAAAACTGCTCTAGATATATCAATAGGAGCTATTCACTATTATTTACTAAAAACAACAAGATATAAAGATATATTATTTAATAAAGAAGAAAGCTTATCATTTATTGGCAATTCAGGGCCCTATATTCAATATGTAGGGGCAAGAATTAATAGCATACTTGAAAAGTATAACAAATTAAAATTACCCAAAGAAAGTATCAATCTAAATTTATTAAAGCAGGAAAAAGAATGGGAAATAATTAAAATTATTTCCGAGTTTGAAGAGCACATAATTAAAGCTACAAAAGAATTAAATCCCTCATTACTAACTCAATACTCTTACTCACTTGCAAAAAGTTTCAGCACATATTATCAAGAAACAAAAATAATAGATACAAGAAACCTTGAACTTACAAATTCAAGAATAAAATTATCCGAAATTGTTTTACAAACAATTAAAAACTGCATGAATTTACTAAATATTCCTTATATGAAAAAGATGTAAAATTAACAAGCTTAAGTATAGATCACATTAGTTCAAAATCATCCTTACTAAATATTGACATTATCTTTTTATGATACTTTTCCATTATATAATATCTCTTAAGCTTAAGAGTATTAGTAAGTTCTTCACCAATAACAAAAGAATCTTTTAACAAAACGAATCCCACTATTCTCTCGTAATTCTTAAAACCAGACTTAGGGTTAACTATATCTGAAATACATTTAGAATAAAGCTTGTTAACGACTTCACTAGATAATAAATCATCTCTCGAAGAAAAAATTTTTCCATTAGAGTTTGTCCACTTTTCAAGTGATTCAAAATTAGGCACAATAATTGCTCCTAAGAACTTCTGGTCTTGCCCAACAATCATAACATTCTCAATAAGCAAAGATTTTGATAAAGCTCTTTCAATAGGTTCAGGCTCAATATTTTCTCCACCTCTTAATACAATTGTATCCTTACTTCTACCAACAATTGAAATTTCATGACCAATTGTTACACGAACCAAATCACCTGTTTTAAGCCATCCTTCTTTCGTTAAAACATCTTTTGTAACAAGTTCATTTTTAAAATAGCCACTCATAACTTGAGATGATTTTATCCAAAGCTCACCCTTCTCACCAGGCAACAAAGAATTGTCATTACTGTCAACTACTCTATATTCAATATCCGGAAGGAAAGGCCCAACTGTTCTAGCAATGGGACGATTTAAACGCCTAACACTTAAAACAGGACCTGTTTCTGTAAGACCATATCCTTCAAGAACCATAATACCAACTGCTTTAAAAAAATAATCTACATATTCTACTAAAGCTCCTCCACCAGATATACCAAATTCAAACCTTTTCCCAAGCGCTTTCCTAATTTTTTTAAAAACTAAAAGATCCCCTAAAAATTTAAAAGGAAATATCAAAATTAATCCTAAAAGAAAAATAAATTTCATAAAAAAAGAAACCAATAAATTTGATTTCCTATATGCAGGAACAAGGTCCAAAAATTTCTCTTTAAGCTTTACATAAATAATTCCAATCCTCAGAAAAACGCTAAATAAAACTCTCTTTACAAGAGACTCCGACACCTTTTTAATAACACCAATCCTTATTCCTTCCCAAATTCTTGGAACAGAAATAACTGCATGAGGATTTAAAGCTGCAAAATCTTTAAGTAAAATTGGTCCAATAGGCTTTGAGTAAGCAATTGACATTCCCTTAAGAGCAACTATATATTCACAAGCCCTTTCAAACGAATGCCAAAGCGGTAGTATAGATATCATTATTTTTCCTGGTTTAAGTAATGGAAGATAATCATAAATCCTATCTACTTGAAAAATAAAAGACTCATGACGAAGCATAACACCTTTTGGAAACCCAGTTGTTCCTGAAGTGTATATTATAGTAGCAAGATCATTGCCCGATCCCTGATCAAGCTCAGTATGAAATATCTTAGGATTATTGTTCAAGTAATCACCTCCCACACTTAACAATTTCTTATAAGAAGTTACTGTAATTAATCCTAACTTTTCTTCATAAAGCTTATCATCATCGATAACAACAATATGTTTAACAAATCTAAGATCTCGATTTTTAGATAGCACCTTTTGAAATTGTTTCTCATTCTCAACAAAGACAAAACCAGATTCAGAATGATTAATAATATATAATAATTCATCCTCAGGCGAATCATTACCTCTTGGGACATCAATACATCCCAAACTCATAACAGCAAGATCAATTATAATCCATTCTCTTCTGGAATCAGAAATAAGCGCTACTTTCTCGCCCCTCTTAATGCCATAATGAAGAAGGCCAGATGCAACACTCTTAACCTCATCCCAAAAATCAGAATATATCTGCTTCTTAAAATCTTTAGATTCATTATCCCTATAAATAAAAATATCAAGATCACCATAAAGTTTGACAACTTCATTAAAACGCTTAGGTATAGTATCTAGCATAAATCCTCCTCAACTAACTTAACATAAAGGCCACAATACTAACAGTAGTATTATAAAAACTATGAACTAAGCTTACATAGTATACATTTTTATATCTTAAATAAATAAAAGCCAAAATAAAACCAAGAATGAATGTAACAAATGTACCAATAAAGCCATAATAAATATGTCCAGATGCAAAAATGATACTGCTAAAAATAGTAGAAATAAATGAGTTAAATCCCATCTGTTTAAGTTTAGTAATAATAAAAGATCTATACAATAATTCCTCAACTGCTCCTGTAAAAAAAGAAGTAATAGCCATCAAATAAAGCGTTTCTTTACTACCCATATTCCATCTAAAACTACCAATATCCATCTCAACCCAAGACCTCCATGAATTTGAGAAAAAATATTCAAAACATAAATAAGTAATAAAAAACAAAAAAATAATAAAAATAACAAGACTAATAAAAATTAAAAATGCTTTCCAAATAAAAACTAACCTAAATTTAGGTATATAAAATTCATCTCTAAAATAAGTAGTACTTGTTAATTTGGCAAAATGTAAGATAAAAAAAATCAAAAAAGTACTATATAGCCAATAAACATAATGATTTCCACTAAAATTCCAAAGATTTTCATCAATGCTAGCAAAAGGAGATATATGAGTACAAATAATATAAGCTAGAAAAAGTTCTAAAATAGCATATCTGATGGGGTATTTATTATTTAATAATTTCATAATAAATTATTAAATATATATGTAATATTGTCAATTCTTATCTAATTGAATAAAACCATTTGGTATACAAAAAGAAATAATCTTAAAAAGAGATTTGTAGTGATTTTATCATTTGTTATAACTGAATTAAATCTGTTAATGCAATATTACTTGAATTTAAATATCATAAATTTGAATTTAAACTTAATATTAACGTTTTTAATAAAATTTTTACCTCTCATTCATATTTATGTTTAGAATAAATTAACTATTAATCTTTAAGACCAGCCTAAGCTTTAAAAGCTTGATAATTATCCATAAAAACAAAAACATTACTTATATGCTAATATATTTGAAAACCAAAATTCAATCAATATATGAATTTATAGAATAACTAAATCCATATTCAAGAATATTAAAATTAAATATAAAATCTAATATACAATCAATATTAAAACAAAAAACTCAATTTATTAAAAGATCGATAATAACAAAAATCAGAGAAAAAAGAAAACAATATGATAATTTATTAAACAATTTTTAATCTAATAACGCTTTATTCACATTTTTTAAATGTGATCTACTAAATAAAATAAATCAAACACTAAAATCACTAGTTTTAAATATAATTATTCTCAATTATCTAACTTTAACAGAATGCTCGCTGCCCCCTATCCTAAAGAGCCTATCATGATAGAAATACTTATGCTCTATAAATTAATTTACTAAGAACATTGCATATTAATTTAATAATTAAGCTATAATTTTACCACAAACAATAAATTCAGCAGGATTCAAATTATCTTAATTTAATGTATTTGACATATAAATTTCTCTTTTACTTCTTAAATAAAGATATAACTTAAATGAGATTATATCTTCGATTTTTATAATATTTTCAATTTAAATTAGAAAAACTCATCTTACTTATACTAAAGTTTCAATCTTCTGTTAATATCAATCTTTTCAAATCTAATAGTTACCCTTTATAATATTATTAATAATAAAAACATCAAGCTTATTTTTTATAAATTTAATACATATATCTATTTTTATTATTTGGCCCAATAAATATTTATATTTTTAAGGTAACAAAAGAAACAGTACTTTTTGTATTAGAAAATTTGCTACCATTCAAAATACCAACATAGACATATTTCTATTTTTAAGCATGTTAGTAACTTTTACATAATCTTTAAACTAAAAGTTAAAAAGAAAGATATAAAAAATTAATCGTTCTTAGACTGCTCTATATGTTATTATTAGTATCTATGGCCATAAATTATAACAGCATAAACAGCATAAAAACTGAACTTGATAGAAAAAATATAGCTCCAAGAAAAATATGGGGACAGAATTATTTAATTAATGAATACATAAGAGAAAAAATAGTAGATGCACTTGATATAAAAGAAAATGAAACAATCTGGGAAATAGGCCCAGGCCTTGGTGCAATGACAATTCTTTTACTTAAAAAAACAAATTTTCTAACTGCTTTCGAAATTGATAAAAAATACTCAGAAATTTTAAACGAATATTTTAAAAAATTTAAAAATTTCAAATTAATAGAAGGTGACTTCTTAAAAACATATAAAGAAGAAAAAAAAAGTGTTAGTAAAATATTTTCAAATCTACCTTATAACATTGCATCAAAAGTAATATATAAGCTTATTGAAGACAAAATTTTAAATCAAATGGTATTTACAGTTCAAAAAGAACTAGCAGATAGAATGCTTACAAAGAATGGCACCAAAACCTACTCTTCATTCACAGTTTTAGTCCAGTCACATTTTAATGTAACTAAAATCATGGACATTGATAAGAATAATTTCTATCCAATTCCCAAAGTAAAATCTAGCACTATTAAGCTTATTCCCAAAGAACTAGAAATTAAAAAATTTAAAGAATTCAATAAATTAGTGAGAACAGTATTTACAAGCCGTAGAAAAAAACTTAAAAATACAATTATCAATTTAGTTAAAAGTGAAAAAATCCTTAAAGAAGAATTTTTAACAAATTTTCTAGATAAAAGACCAGAAGAGATTTCCGTTGAAGAATTTATTGAAATTTCAAATAAATTAACTACTTATCATGAGGGCACTTGTTAATACAATATCATCTACAGAACATCCCCTTGAAAGATCACTAATATTCATTTCAAATCCCTGCAAGAAAGGCCCATAGGCTTTAGCAAAAGCTAATCTTTCAACAAGCTTATACCCAATATTTCCAGCCTCCAAACTAGGGAAAATCAACACATTTGCAGCACCAGCAACTAAAGAATTAACGCACTTTTTATCGGCAATGCTTTTAATTAAAGCTGCATCAAGTTGTAATTCTCCATCAATAATCAAGTCTTTATATTTACTTTTAACAATCTCTAAAGCACATTGAACCTTTTCAACTTCTATTGAATAGGCTGATCCTTTTGTAGAAAAACTTAACAGAGCCACTCTTGGCTCTACGCAAAAAATATTCTTAAAAGAATGTGCACTTTGTATTGCAATTTCTGCAAGTTCTACACAAGTGGGGTTAATAACTACAGCACAATCAGCAAAAAGTAAAATGCCCTCATGTCCAAAATAAGTACTGTTATTCATGCCATAACTGCTATAAGTATCCATAAGCATAAAAGACGATACAATTTTAGTATCCCTAAACTTGGGAAGAACAGTCAATGCAATTCTTAATACCTTGCTCGAAGATGACAAAGAGCCACAAACACAAGTCTTAACTTCACCTAATCTTACCATCATCATAGAAAAAACAATTTCATTTAAAATTTCAACTCTAGCTTTGCTTAAAGCCA
Organism: Borrelia sp. A-FGy1; assembly: GCF_014084025.1. Lineage (NCBI taxonomy): Bacteria > Pseudomonadati > Spirochaetota > Spirochaetia > Spirochaetales > Borreliaceae > Borrelia > Candidatus Borrelia mahuryensis. Next base: position 616,023 of record NZ_CP043682.1, on the reverse strand, counting down.
CTCCTTTATTTTGTCTTAAAATAAAATATTCATCTAAATATCTACTTAAATCTTCAAAAGAATTAGGATCTATCACTCTTATCATTTCTAAAATACTATCTTCAGATCCTATAAGTTTTCTTAAACTTTTCAAAATCCCATCTCTTTGTCCAATAAGAACTACAAATCCTGCTATTCTCTCTCTTAATACTTCAATCGCTGCCTTTAGAATTCTAATATCACTACTCTCAGGAAAAACTATGCTAGCCCTATTCCCATTTTTTATAACACTTTCTCTTGCTCTACTAAATACATAATCTTTAAAATTAAAAGAACTCATATTACTCCTCATATCATTTTTAATGAAAATATAACTATTTAGTAAAAATTTATAATATAATAAATCACATTAGCATTAAAATATTACAACGAAAAGGAACAAATTTTAAAAAAATGAAAAGCAAAAATTTAGTTACAGCCGCACTGCCATATGTTAACAATATACCTCACCTTGGTAACTTAGTACAATTGCTATCGGCAGATGCATTTGCAAGATATTCAAGGATGATGGGAATTGAAACACTTTATATATGTGGCACAGACGAATATGGAACAGCCACAGAAACTAAAGCTTTAATTGAAAAAACTACTCCTGAAAAACTTTGCAACAAATACTATGAAATACATAAATCAATTTATGAATGGTTTAACATCAAATTTGACATTTTTGGACGTACAACTAATCAACACCACAAAGAAACCGTACAAAATCTATTTTTAAAATTAGAAGAAAATGGATATATTCTTGAAAAAGAAAGTGAACAATTTTTCTGCGATTATAATTCAATTTTCTTAGCAGATAGATATATAATCGGAGTTTGCCCAACTTGTGGAAATAATGCAAAAGGAGATCAATGTGATTACTGTTCTAAACTATTAGCTCCCGTTGACTTAATAAATCCAAAATGTATAATATGCCAAAATATACCCATTTTAAAAAAAACCAAGCATTGTTATCTTGACTTACCAAAAATCAAAAATGAACTTGAAATTTGGATTCAAAAAAGCTCACAAGACTGTAATTGGAATACAAATGCTATTAAAATGACAAATGCATTCTTAAGAGATGGCATTAAAGATAGAGCAATTACAAGAGACCTTAAATGGGGAATACCAGTACCAAAAAAGGGATATGAAAATAAAGTATTTTATGTTTGGTTTGATGCACCTATTGGATATATATCAATTACAAAAGAAATTACAAAAAATTGGGAAGTTTGGTGGAAAGATAATGAAGATACAAACCTAGTACAATTTATTGGGAAAGATAATATTTTATTTCACACAGTTATATTTCCAGCTGTAAAACTTGGAAGTAAAGAAAATTGGACAATGCTCAATAAAATGTCCTCAAGTGAATACTTAAATTACGAAAATCTTAAATTTTCAAAATCTGAAGGAACAGGGATATTTGGAAATGATGTTATTAGTACAGGAATACCCACTGATGTCTGGAGATTCTACATATATTACAATAGACCTGAAAAGTCTGACTTTCAATTTATGTGGGATGATCTCTTAGAGAGAACAAATACTGAACTTATTGGTAACTTTTCAAATCTCATTAATAGAGTATTATCTTTTTACAAAAAATTCTTTGGAAATAAAATAGAAGAAATAGATATCAAAAAAGATTTTTGGAAAGAAATAAATCATAAATATGAAAGAATTATAGATTTTTTTAACAAAACAGAACTAAAAGCAGCGCTAAAAGAAATTCTTGAAATTTCAAGCATGGGTAACAAAATATTTCAAGACAGAGAGCCATGGAAAACAAAAAACAGTAACCCTAATGAAACAAAAGAGCTTTTGATAAATCTAATATACTTAATAAGAGATTTATCAATTTTAATCTCACCCTTTATCCCTCAAACAAGTAATAAAATAAGAAAATTTTTTGGAGAAAGTTATGAAATTTCTAATAAATTTTTAGGCACAAATTTGGGTTTAAAAACAATTAAGACTACAGAGGTTTTATTTACAAAGTTAGAAAAAGAATTAATTGATAGTTTAAAATTAAAATATTCAGGAGGCAAAAACATGCAAGATCAACAAACAGAAAATCCCGTAAAATTATTTAGCGAAAAAGTGTTTTTAAAAGTTGTAAAAGTAAAAAAAATAGAGAGAAACCCAAATGCAGAAAAATTATTCATATTAAAGCTAGATGACGGATCTCCTAATGACAAACAAATTGTAAGCAGCCTTGCAGACTACTATAAGGAAGAAGAATTAATTGGAAAACATATTATAATAGTTGACAATTTAAAAACTGCTAAGTTTAGAGGGATTAAATCTGAAGGAATGTTAATTTCAACTGAAGATAAGAATAAAAACTTTAAAGTAATAATTATGGAACATTTTAAAGATAATCCTACTCCTGGTGAGCGAATAATACTTGAAATCGACACTGCTGATAAATTAAACTATCCATCAAAGATTAGCATAGATAAATTTATGCAAACTCAAATTGTAGCAGAGAATGGAGAACTTAAAATAAATGGAATTAACTTAATCCTAGAGAAATCCAGAGAGAAAATACTCTCTAAAGAAATTAAAAATGGAATAGTTCGATAAGCTTGACCTAGATCAACCAATGAATATCAAAAAAATTGAAATAGAAAATCTAAATGAAAACTATCTTCAAAGTAAATTATGGGCACTTGTAAAAAAAGCCTCAGAAGAAAAAAGCCCATGGAAAGCAATAGCTATAAACAGTGAAATTTTTAACAAAATTCTTGTGATGCAAAGAAAATTATTTGGAAATTTTTACTTAGCCTACATTGCTCATCCAGAGTTTTCAAACAAAAAAATTGAAGAAATTAATATAGATGAAATCAATTTTCAAATTAAACAATTTAGCAAATCTATAAAGTCATATTTGCATAAAAACACCATCTTTTTAAGATTTGACTTAATGTATTATACATCAAGAAACTTAAAAGAAGACTATATTCCAATAAAGATTAAACTAAAAGGACTTCAAAAATCATTTGACGACATACAGCCCTTAAATACAACGATAATAAATCTAAAAGATTCATTAGACAATATTCAAGCTAAAATGAAAAAGAAAACAAGATACAATATTAAACTTAGTAATAAAAAAAAACTCAAAATAATAATAGATGATGAATTTAAATATTTTGATGAATTTTACAGACTCCATGAAGAAACAGCTAAAAGAGACAAATTTGCCATTCATTCAAAAGATTATATAAAAAATTTGATACAAGAATTTAAAAAAGATGAAAATTCAAATATCAAATTAATAATAGCCCTATATAACGAAAAACTCATATCTGGCATAATTGTTGGCATCTATAAAGAAAAAGCCACATATCTTTATGGAGCATCAAGCAGAGAAAACAGACACTTAATGTCTAATTATGCAGTGCAATTTGCTACAATACAAGTACTTAAAAATCAATCAATAAAAGAATATGATCTCTTAGGTATTCCTCCCACTGCTAATGAAAAACATCATTTATTTGGTCTATTCCAATTTAAAACTGGGTTTGGAGGAAAGATTATTCACAGGATTGGATGCTATGATTTTATTTACAACAAATTTTTATATAAAATCTATAGAATTATTGAAATATTAAGATTTTTTTACTACAAAGTTATAAAAAAAAGACTTTAAATCATATTATTTACTAATTTCTTAAATTGAAAACCTCTATCAAACTCATTTTTAAAAAGTTCAAAAGATGCACTAGCCGGTGAAAATAAAACTATATCATTTTGAACAGAAATTTCCCTAGAATAATAAACACATTCCTCTAGTGAAGAAAAGATAAAATAATTAATATCATTTTCTTCTAAAAACTTAATGATTTTTAAATCAGCGCTTCCTCTCAATAAAATCCAAGTTTTAACCATACCTAAAATTTCACTAAAAATTAAAAAATCAAGTTCTTTGTCAGTTCCGCCAACAATAAGATTAATAAAAACTCCATTTTCCTTTAAACTTTTAACAGAAAGAACTGTAGAATCAGGAATTGTTGATGCCGTATCATTATAGTATTTAACACCATCAATTTCTCTTACAAGCTCTAACCTATGTTCAATTCCATCAAAGCAATCAACAACATTAGAAATAAATCTCAAATCCAATTTTAAGTAATATGAAATAAAAATAACAACTATCTTAGATATTAATAAAACAAGCTTTGTTTCTCTAAGAGTAGTTATCAACTCATCATTTAGATAAACTTTGTCATTAAAAAAATAAAAAATATCATTTTTAAAGCTTAAAGGAACTTTCTCTGAAAATAAAACAACTTTCAAATCTATCTTAAACTTATAAAAGTAACTATAATAAGCTCTATCTTGAGATATTAAGATCCCTGATTTCTGATTTATAAAAACTTTTGATTTATCTTTTATATAATCATCAAACCTTGAATAAAAATTTTGATGATCATGGTAAATATTTGTAATAATACTAACAATAGGATTTAAATTTTCAATATTATGCAGTTGCCAAGAAGAGAGCTCTAAAACTATAGGAGAAATAGAATCAAGATCGTCCAAAAAACTTAAAGGTGATATCCCAATATTACCCCCCAGTTTAACTTTTGGATATTTAGTGGCTAAAACTTGATGCAAAAGAGATGCCAGGGTTGATTTACCTTTAGTTCCTGTAATAGCAATTATTGGATTTTTGTTAAACATTAAAAATAAACTAATATCTGTCTCAACTCTTCTTGCGAGCTTTAAATATTTATTGTCAAAGCCCACGCCAGGATTCTTAATAACAATATCTGCATTCTTAAAATCATTTTCATCATGATAACCTAAAACAAATTTTATCCTATCTCTAAATTCTCCTAAAGACTTTATGCTTGGCTCTAATTCCAGCGCACTCTTCAAGTCAGTTATTACTAAATTAGCCCCATGTTTTAACAAAAATCTTGAAACAGCTAGACCTCCTCCATTAAGACCCAAACCCATAACTAAAAAATTTTTAAATTTTATTTCATCTAAACGCACAATAAGTTAATTATAACAAAATAATTAACCTGTTTTAACAGGTTTAATCCACTTAGCACTATAAAAATAAGGCAAAGAAATACCTAATTTAATTACATCTTCAAGAGTTGGAATGAAAACAATGATTTCAAATGGAAACTGAGTGTAATGTGCCAAGAAATATGCAATAGGTATTGTATAAATCAAAGTTACAGCAGCTTCCATAATAGCTCCAAAGTTTGGATCCGCTCCCGCACGGAAAAATCCAAATAAATATTGAAATGCAAGGGATGTAAATAAAGCTGAAATAGAATAGTACCTTAGCATAACCCCAGTAAGATTTGAATACTCTAGTTCATAAAAAATATATGGAGAAATAAATGACAAAACTAATAATATAAAAGAAGTAAGAATAGCAAGTACAATTCCTATTTTAGCTAAGTATACTGCAACAGACATTATTTCTTTTTTATGATTATGCATTTCATATCCCATTACAATATTAACAGAAAAGCAAAACGCATTAACTACATTAAATCCCATAAAATAAGTAGAAAAAGTTATGCTATAAGCTGCGTACTTAGCAGTATCAATTCTTGCAAAAATAGCAATTAAACCAAAATATCCCAAATACCAAATAAACTCATTTAAGAATATTGGAATAAAAAACCTAATTAATTGAAAAAATATAACGGGATTGATTTTTAAATTTTTACCTTCAAGATAAAATTTCGAATTCTTATTAAAAACAGTGTAAAAGACATAAAAAATAAGTTCAACACCACGAACTAATGTAGTAGCAATAGCAGCTCCCACTACTCCCATAGAAAACATAAAAATAAATAAATAGTTAAAAATCACATTCAAAATAACAGAAATAACAGAAGTAATAACCTGAATTTTGGTTATTTTAACAATTTTTAACGAATTTGCGATAATTCCCTTAACAACTGCAAATACAAAAGAATAAACAGCAATATCAAGATAATCTATTCCATAAGAGATAGCCATTAAATCATCAGAAAGTAAACCAAAGAAAAAGTATGGATAAAATAATGAAATAAAAATAAATACAAAGGAAAAAAATAGAAGAATTAATATACTAATAAAAAAGGTATTTTTAAAATCATCGATATTACCCTTAGTATATTGTCTTGTAGCCATTATATTATAGGCTCCCATTACAGCAAAGGCAATAGTAATAAAGAGTTCGAAAAATTTATTAGCAAGAGATACCCCAGCAACAGGATAGTCTCCAAGATAAGATACCATAATATTATCTGTAAATGAAACAACATTAAATAAAAAGAATTCAATAACCGTTGGAACTGCAATACTTAAAAGGTCTCTATAAACACTACTCTTCTTAGATTCGCTTAGCGAATACATAACCCCTCCTCAGTACAAAAACAGTAAGTTTGAGATTTTCAAAAAAATAAAAGTACTAAATTAAAACAAAACCACTATAAAAAGATAGAAGGAATTCGTTTATTAAATAAAATTAAAATGAATTTAAAATTCATAAAAAATCCTAATAATAATTAATTATAATATATCTTAATAGGTTAAGTCAGCTATTCATATTGAATCTCCCTTATCCAATTATCTTTAAAAAATTCTATTAAAATAAATACGCTTTTAATAATCTCTTCAAGATTAACAATAAAAACTATTAATGGAAATCTAAATTCTGTAAAAAAAACCAAAAAATAAGCAACTGGTAATGTATAAAAAACTATTACTCCTACTTCAATACAAAAACAAATATTTGGAATCCCGCTAGTTCTAAAAATGCCAACAAGTACTTGAGATGTAAATCCTTTAAAAACAACAATGCTAGCAAAAATAGAAATAAAAACACCAACAAGTTCAGGAGTATCTAGATTGCCAAAAATAACAGGAACAACTCTAGATATTAAAAGAAGAATCAAGGCTACAAAAAATCCTAAAATAACTCCAATAATAGATAAAAATATTCCAAGTGCCTTAACATGATCTCTATCTTTTACCATAAAATGCCCAACAATAACACCAGTCGCAACTCCCATCCCATGCATTAAAACAAAACACAAATCCAAAATATTAGATGCAACCGCAAAAGATGCATATTCACTGCTTCCAAGTCGAGCATAAAAAGCATGTAAAATAGTTATGCTTAAAACCCAACCAATCTCATGTAGTAGTACAGGAATAAGTATTTTTAAATTAGCTACTTTTACACTCTTTGTAACAAAAAAATCTTCTAACCTAAGATGATAATAAGACTTTATATTAAAAATATTGTAAAGCAAATAAAAAATAAACTCAATAACCCTAGAGATTAAAGTAGCATACGCTGCTCCGCTTATTCCCATACCAAATACAAAAATAAATATGTAATTAAAAACAATATTAACTAGTACAACAACTATAGTTACAATCAAAGGTATTTTTATATCCTTAGAACTTTTAAAGCCCATAGCAGACAAGAAAGAATAAGACATAAAAATATAGGAAACAGAGATAACTTTTAAATAATCTATTCCAAAATTTAAAGAACCTTTCTCTTTTATAAAAAGACTAACAATTTCTTTTGAGAAAATAAAGGATATGTAAAAAAAAGCAATTCCAATAGTTGTGCCAATTTTCAAAGCATAAGCAAATGCTTGTTTTACATGCTCAAACTTTTTCTTAGAAAATGCCTGAGAAACATAAGCACTAAGAGCAGTACCAAGCCCAAATACAATAATAAAGAAAAGAAAATTTATCCTATTTGCAAGAGAAACCCCTGTAACTTGAGGAGATCCTAAATAAGAAATCATATAATTATCAAAAAAAGTTACCAACTGGAACAAAAAAGACTCAAAAGCTGTAGGAATAGCTAATGTGAACAGTTCTTTTAGTATAGAATTATAATTACCAAACTTCTTTAGCATATCCTGTCCATTTTACCACTTTTATAAATAAAAAATAATTTAAATTACAAATTAAAACTCATAAAATGTTTATCTTAACAAAACAATCAAAATAAAGTATATTATAGTTATATTTTTATGAAATTATTATACATTTTTTTATTAATGTGCTTAGTTCATATCTTAATTTTACAAGCAATCAACATATCAAAACAAGACTTAGAAAGTATGCTTAATATTGTAAAAGAAATAGATCCATCTCTTCAAAAACAAATTATAAAAACCCCAATTACATTTTTAAAAGAGATAAAACCACTCCTTGAAGCAGAAAAGAATAATCTTTTATTGCAAGTAAATAAAAAATTTCCAATCCCCGAAGGATATAAACCAACTGATTTAGTCTATTTAAAAGACTTTAAAGAATTAAAAGATATTGGCAAAAAAAGCTTAAAGTTAAGGAAAATATTAATAGAAGATTTAATTAACCTCATTAAAGAAGCAAGTAAAAATGGGTTTGCTATTAAAATAGTATCAGCATATAGAACAAAAGAATATCAAAAATTTTTATTTGAACACAATGTGAAAACCTACGGATTAAAGCTAGCAGAAAAACAATCAGCAATGCCTAATCATTCGCAACATCAATTAGGAACAGCTATAGATTTCGTCGAAATAAATGATAACTTACTTGACACAAAAGTTGGAAAATGGATTTATGAAAACTCATCAAAATACGGATTTTCTTTATCATATCCAAAGAATTATGAAAAAGAAACTGGATACAAATCAGAGCCTTGGCACTATATGTACATAGGAAAGCAAGCATGTATTATTCAAAAAAAGTATTTTAATAATTTTCAATATAAATTTCTTAAATTTTGGAATGAACACAAAATAGAAATTTCAGATTTAATTCAAAAATATACAAATTAAAAATTATTCTTTATTGACTGTTTTTAAATATGAAAACAAAAGCTTATCTAATAATTCAACATCCGCTTTATTATAAAAAGATTTATTTAAAAAAAACAAATTAAGCTCCTCTCTCATCAAACTTATGATATCTTTATGCTCAGCAAAATCAGCAATTTTAAGTTTTAAATAACCAGTTTGTTCTAGTCCAAATAAATTACCAGGTCCTCTTAATTTAAGGTCTTCTTCTGCTATTTTAAATCCATCTATATTCTCTTTTATAGTTTTGAGCCTAAACTTCCCTGCTTTTGTTAGAGGTTCTTTATAAAGCAAAAATAAAAAAGATTTCAAACTACCCCTGCCAACACGACCTCTAATTTGATGTAAAGTAGAAAGTCCAAACCGCTCAGCATGCTCTATTACCATGCAAGTTGCATTTGGACAATCAATACCAACTTCAATCACACTTGTTGCAACCAAAATATCTATTTTTTTTGAATAAAAATTATTCATAATTTCTTCTTTAGCATGCAATTCAAGCTTGGAATGAATCATTTCAACAGAATATTCAATAAAAATATTCTTAAGCTTTAAACACATACTAGTAGCATCCTTTAAATCAAATTTTTCCGAAGCTGTTATTAAGGGATATACAAAATAAACTTGATGTCCCTTTTCAAGTTCATTTTTTAAAAAATCATATACCTTTTCTTCATTACCATGTTTGGCTAAATAAGTAGTAACAGGAATCCTGCCTGTAGGTCCTCTCTTAATTAAAGAAACTTCAAGTTCGCCATATAGAGTTAAAGCTAAGCTTCTAGGTATAGGAGTTGCTGACATTAAAAGAACATCTACTTCTTTACCTTTATTCTTAAGTTCCTCTCTCTGTTCAACACCAAACTTATGTTGCTCATCAATAATAACATAAGCTAATTTTTTAAATGCTGTGTCCTGAGAAAAAATAGTATGAGTCCCAACCACTAAGCCAGCACTACCATTTCTAATTTTTTCCAAAATGTCTTTCTTTTCTCTCTTCTTTAATCCACCCGTTAAAAGAACTATGGAAACATTAAATTTACTTAATATGCTTGCTAAATTATTATAATGCTGTCTTGCTAAAAGATCAGTAGGAACCATAAATGCAACTTGATATCCAGCCTCGATTAAAGGAATACTTGAAAGAAAAGCAACAAGAGTTTTGCCACTTCCAACATCACCCTGAAGTAATCTATTCATTGGTCTATTACTCCTAAGATCATTAATTATCTCATCAATTGAAATTCTTTGATCTCTTGTAAGTTTAAATGGAAGACCCGAAACAATTTGGTCAAGCAAATTTCTCGACAACTTCTTTTTCTCTCTCTCAAAAATTGAATAACTGTTTCCTCTTGAAAAAAATTGAAGCAAAAAAATTTCCCTATAAATTAAAGTTTTCTTTGCTATATCAAGCATTTCTAAAGAACTTGGGAAATGAATCTCATTTAAAGCCTCATGAAGCGGCAACAATGAATATTTACTTATTAAAAACTCAGGAATATCTGAATGCCCAAACTTCATGAAATAAATAAGAGCTTCCTTTACATAAGAAGATATCTTTTTAGAAGTAAGTCCTTCACTAAGAGAATAAATTGGCATAATCTTCTTAAACCTTTCAGGATTATAACTAAAAGATTCACTATCGAAATTAGAACAACTCCACATTTGAGTATAATCACTGTAATTAAACCTGGAATAAATATAAAATTTTTGTCCTACTTTAAAAAAACTTTCTAAAAATCCTCTATTAAACAAAAGAATCTCAAATATTTCATCATTTTCACTTTGAGCTATAAGTTTTAAATTTTTTTTAAAATTTCCTCCAAGATTTCTATGCTCTAAAACAGTAAAAATTGTCATAATTTCACAATTTCTAACTTCCAAGGGATCGGGAAAAGTTCGTATATTTTGACGATCTTCATATTTTTTAGGAAAATATTCTATGAGTTCTTTCACATTTGTAATTTGAAGAGAGGACAACTTATCAATCCCTTTCTTACCAAGACCACTTATACCATTTAAATCATATTGAAATTCATGTAAAAACATTAAAATTCCTAAAAAGGTACGTAAGTTGCTAGGATACTAATAGCAAGTATAGCTTGTTCAAAAATAATTATAAATGCTATAAGCAATGCACATGCCAACATAAGATTTAGAGAATAAGACATGTATTTATCTGTTACTATATTATTTATCTTAACAGATAAGGGAATTAATAATGAATCAACACTTCTCATGAAATCAGTATCATCAAACATATGTAAAAACAAAAAGATTAATCTTAAAAAAAAGAAAAAAATAAGAGCAAAAAAAATACTTCTAACTATTCCCCATATTTCAATAATAAACAATACAATAAATGTCGAGAGCTTATAATCACCATAAGATAACATTCTCTCAATTATTGTAAGAGTAGTAAGAGCTGCAATTGGTGAAAAATCATGCATGCCAAGCCTAAAAAACCTAACTCTTCTAAAAATGGATAAAAATGGCTCTGTTACATTGTATATAAACCTAAAAAATGTATTAGTATTAATTCCTGAGGATACAAGCCAACTAAGAATAATTCTAATTAAAATTAAAATTCTATAAATGCTCAAAAAGATAATTAAAGTTTCTACTATCAAAATCAATCCTCCTAATCAAACCAAACATCCTCTACTATCTCATGACGTTTCAACTCATTAATCTTAAATTCATCCGGTTTAAAATTTAATATTGAACCCATTTTTAGCTTTAAATCTTTATTATTATTGCATAAATAAAGATAAACCTGTGAAAATCCAGTATTATCTTCAAGCTTAAAGATATTATTCTTTAGAGAATAAAGAAGATTAGAATTATTTAATCTTTCATTAAAAAATTTAATATGAAGATTATTAATCTTATTAAAAGAAAGTTCTTCAATACTTAAAACTTTTTCAACAACTATTGAAAATTTATCTCTACCAAAAGTAAGTTTTCCTATAACTCCAATTACATTATCTTCAATAAGCAAATGTTTATATTTCTCATAATTATCAGCAAAAATCACAATTTCCATTACGCCTTTAAAATCTTCAATAACCCCAAAAGCCATTCTAGAATTGCTCCTCTTGTTATTTATAATTTTTATTGAATTTAAAACACCGGCAAATTGCACGATATTATTTTTCTTAATGGCAAGTTCTTCTAAAATATTTAAAGTGGAAAAGTTTTCTATTGCTACTCTATATGGATCAAGAGGATGTCCAGATACATAAAACCCTAAAAGTTCCTTTTCAAATTTTAAAAGCTCAGAATAAGAATATTCTTCAAAAAAATCATAATTAAAGCTTTCCTTTACAGCATTACAAACTCCAATATTTCCAAATAAACTATTCTGACCAAGTTTCTTATCTTTTTTATCTTTAGATACAATTTCTATTAATCTATCAAGATTTTCAATAAGTGTTCTCCTGTTTTGATCAAGACTATCAAAAAGACCAGATTTTATTCCAGATTCAAGAAATTTTCTATTTATCACTCTATCATCTATTCTTCTAATAAAATCTTCAAAAGATTTATATTTTCCATTCTGTTCTCTTTCAGAAATAATAAGGTCTACTATACCACCTCCAATATTCTTAATACCATTAAGCCCATAAGAGATACTTGATTCCATTACACGAAATTCTCTAAAAGACTGATTTATATCTGGTTTTAAAACATTTATACCCATAGATTTTGCTTCCTCAATATAATAAGAAAGCTTTTCACCATTATTAATCTCATTTGTTAAGTTGGCAGCCATAAAATTTTCAGGATAGTTAGCTTTAAGATATGCTGTCTGATAAGCTATTAAAGAATAGGCAGCTGCATGAGACTTATTGAAACCATAACCCGCAAAAGGTTTTAAAAGTTCAAATATATCACTTGCAAGGTTTTCGTCATAACCTTTAAGAAGTGCACCTCTTAAAAAATCTACCTTCATTTTATTCATTTCATCTTCTTTCTTCTTTCCCATAGCACGTCTTAAGATATCAGCTTTTCCAAGGGAAAAACCTCCAATAATTCTTGCAACCTCCATTACCTGTTCTTGATAAACAATAACTCCATAAGTTGGTCTTAAAACTTCTTTCAAGTCAGGATGAGGATACTTAATTTTTTTAGTTCCCACCTTAGCAGCAATAAATTGAGGTATAAATTGCATAGGACCTGGACGATAAAGAGCATTTAAAGCTATTAAATCTTCAATACTATCTGGTTTAGCTTCCTTTAAAATCTGTTGCATACCTTCCGATTCAAATTGAAAAACAGATGCACTGCGTCCTTCAGAAAGCATCTTAAAAGTTTTACCATCATTATCAGAAATAGCATCTATTCTGAAATCAGGATTAACGATTTTAATTAAATTTTCTGCATTTTTTATCAAAGTTAATGTTTTAAGACCAAGAAAATCCATCTTAACAAGCCCACAATCTTCTAACAAATCCATTGTATACTGGGTAGAAATAGTATTTTGTTTATAGTCTTTGTAAAGTGGTACATAATCTGTCAAGGGTGTTCTAGAAATAACAATACCTGCTGCGTGAGTTGAAACATGTCTATTCATTCCCTCAAGCACAAGAGCTGCATCTACCATCTCCTTATATACAGGACTTTTATTAAAATATCCTTTTAAAGTCTCATCTGCTAAGACTTCTTTTAAAGAAACTTTTGGACCATCAGGTATAAGTTTGGTAAGTTCATTAGACTCAGTAAAAGGAATATCAAGTACTCTTCCGACATCCTTAAACACAGCCTTAGGCTTTAAAGTCCCAAATGTAATTATCTGAGCAACTTTATCCTCACCATATTTTCCTGTAACATACTTTATAACCTCGTCTCTACGCTCAAAACAAAAATCAATGTCAAAATCAGGCATAGACACACGTTCAGGATTTAAAAATCTCTCAAAAAGAAGATTATATTTCAAAGGATCAATATCTGTAATTCTTAAAGCATATGCAACAATTGAACCTGCTCCAGAACCACGACCAGGCCCAACTGGAATATCATTATCATGAGCAAATTTAATAAAATCCCAAACAATTAAAAAATAAGCCTCAAATCCCATCTTAATTATTGTCGATAGTTCATACAAAGCACGTTCTTTAATGCGCTTAGTTATATTTCCATATCTAAAATCTAAGCCCTCAAGCGTTAAGTGCTGTAAATATTGACCAAGTGTATTAAACTCGCTAGGTATCTTATATTCAGGGAAAATAGGACCTGGAAATGTTATCTTAAAATCATTACACTTCTCAGCAATCTTTACAGTATTTTCTAAAGCTTCTGGCAAATCTTTAAAAAGTTCACACATCTCTTCTTGAGACTTAAGATAAAACTCATTGGTCTCCATCTTAAGTCTATTAGGATCGCTTCTCTTAGTATTTGTTCCGATACAAACAATAATATCTTGAGCTGTTGCCTCTTCTTTATTCACATAATGAGAATCATTAGACACAGTTAATGCAACATTAAGTTCTCTAGAAAAATCAATTAATTTCTCATTAACAATATCTTGTTTCCTAATCCCGTGTCGCTGTAGTTCAAGATAAAAATTATCCCCAAAAATACTTTTAAACCAAAGAATTTCATTCTTTGCATCATCAAACCTATTAGCAATAATTAATTGAGGAATAATCCCACCAATACATGCAGACGTACAAATAAGGCCTTCAGAATATTTTTCAATATCATTTTTATCTATTCTAGGACGATAATAAAATCCCTCAAGATAAGAAATACTTGTAAGTTTTAATAAATTCTTATACCCTATTTCATTCTTAGCAAGAAGAATTAAATGATAAGAAGGCTTTCCTAAATAATCATTCTTCTTTATGTGCTTTGATGTACTTGACATATAAGCTTCAATACCAATTATGGGCTTTATTCCAGCTCTCTTTGCTTCTTTATAAAATCTAATAGCACCAAAAAGATTACCATGGTCTGTCAATGCAACATGAGACATATTATGTTCCTTTGCCTTTGCAACAATATCTGTAATTTTAGCAGCGCCATCTAGCAAAGAATAATCTGAATGAACATGCAAATGAATAAATTTAACTTTTAAGTTCATGACTAACTTATTTTATCAAAATAAAATCTGATTTTTAATAGATATATACCTTAACTTAACCAAATGTGAACAATGATTACTAACCAAATTACTCAAAATATTAGTATAAAAGTATAAAGAAAATTAAGTTTATACAAAAATACTAATACCTTGACTATCTAATTCAACTACTTTATTCTTAACATACTCAAGTTTTTTAATCATTTCTTCTGATATATCCTCAGCTTGAGCTAAAAAATCACTTGCTCTTTTTACATCAGTATCATCAAAATCATCCTTTGTAAATATTTTCAATATATCAATACCAATTTTATGTATACTCAAGCAATAAGAATAGATTTCTTCCCAAATCAACTTGATACTAGCATGTTTTGGTACAAGACCTTTATAAAATAAACCAAATCCATGTTTCATGTAATCTGTTTGAATAGCCATACACTTTTGATTTTCTACAACTAATCTTAAAATATTAATCCAAGATATTTCTTCTGAAATGATAAATTCTAATTCCTTTAAAAACTCATCATTAGAATACATAAAAGTATCAGAGCAAGATAAAGAATCACAACTTCTTGTCAAATAACAAAAGCTAGCTTCAACGCTTTCAAGATTATTAATTAACATTGAAAATTCTTCTTTCTGTCCAATAAAATGCTTAAATAAAGCTCCAAGAGAATCAAGTTCTTCAAGAAAACTTGAGAAAAACTTATCAATATCTAATTGCAAATCTTTAATATTATTAGAAATTAAATCTTTAGAAACTTCTTCGATTTCTTTAACAGAAATCATATTCATAACACTCTTCGCCTGATCTGAGAGCCGCTTAATCTCATCAGCAACAACAGAAAAGCCTTTCCCATATTCTTTTGCTCTAGCTGCTTCAAGTTTAGCGTTAAGAGAAATCATATTAGTTGCACCCAAAAAACTATTTACTGTTTCCAAGCTTCCTTGAACACCCACAATAACATC
This sequence comes from Borrelia sp. A-FGy1, assembly GCF_014084025.1. Lineage (NCBI taxonomy): Bacteria > Pseudomonadati > Spirochaetota > Spirochaetia > Spirochaetales > Borreliaceae > Borrelia > Candidatus Borrelia mahuryensis. Next base: position 600,114 of record NZ_CP043682.1, on the reverse strand, counting down.
AGTAATCTTTTTCAATTTTTCTTCATTGTTATTTATAATAGTATCAAAAATGAAACTTATCTGCCTACGAGCTTCACTAGTCATCTTAACAAGAAGATCAATTATTTTATTAAAATTATCAAAATTACAAAAAAGATTTTTATATAAAAATTCAATTCCAATCACCATATTGCTAATAGAAGACTTCGCATGATAAAATCCTTTTATCAACTCTTTAACTGGAGCCTTATACTCATACACATGTAAATCTTTCTTTTTATCTTGAATATTTTCCAAAGACTTAGATTCTTTAACCATACTATTATTTCTTTTATTAAAAAGTGAAAATTTTTGCATAAAAGGAATTTTACCACAAAAAAACCTTTTTTCTAGAAGTACTAAGACAACTTACTTAAATGATTTTTTTAAAATACAGAAAACTAAAACCATATCACCTATAAAATACTATATCTAGCCTATGAAAGTTAACTTTATTTAAAATAAATAAATCATATTCTCCAATAAAACTTAATTCTATTTAAGATTAAATATCTTAATTATTCTTAACTAAAGAATATTTACCCTTTATTTTATTAAACTCAAATAAAATATCTTTATAAGCAAAAAACTTCATAAAAACACTAATAAAATCTTCTAGCTTAGCTTTCACTTCTGGTAAATAAAAATCATTATCAAATTTAAAAATATCACTTGATTCTAGTATAATTAGTTCTTCATCTTGCTTTAAGATAACTTTCTTTGGCTGCCAAAAAAGAACATTAACTTTATTACCTTGAATAAAAAATCTCTCAAGTTCATAATTAAGATCACTCTGGTCCGTTTTTGCTTCAATAACACCAATAATAACACATCTTTCATAATCTAACCTCTTAATAAGAACTGCATCTGTCTGTGCTATTTTTCCTGCAATATCAAGAGAAAATTGCTCTTCAATCTCATACTTCTTATTAAAAGGAAGATTTGCTATTTTTCTAAAAAGATTAAGAAGTATATACTTTGTACTCATATCTTTATTACTTGGTCTCAGACAGGGTATTTTCATTCTATATTTAAGCTCATCAAAAAAGTATTTAACCAATCTTTTCATTGCAATTGCCTTCTTAATATCTTCTTCTTTCATATTGGCCCCCTAATAAACATTCCATAATAATAGTTCTATAGATTATAGTATAATACCTATTAATATATTAAAGAAATAAATAATAATTAACCTTGATTCCTAAAATATAAGAATATTAAAATAAATTTTAATCACATTCATCAAAGACATCAAAGACAAGCTTTGATTAACCCTAAAAAGAGTTTTGACGGTTTCTCTAGCCTTGTAATGAGCTCAGGATGAAACTGACAGGCCACAAAAAATTTATTTTTTGGAATTTCTATTATTTTTACTATTTTAAAATCCTCAGAAAATCCAGAAATAACAAGACCATTTTCCCTAAACAAATTAATATAATTATTATTAACTTCATATCTATGTCTAAATCTTTCAATAATTTTATCTTTTCCATAAAGCTTAAAAGCTAAAGTATTCTTTTCTAAAAACACAGTATAACCTCCAAGTCGCATTGTAGCACCCTTGTCTTTTAATTCTTTCTGTTCTGGCAACAAATGAATTACAGGATTATTTATAAAATTACTCTCAATATTCTCTTCAGTATCAGCATCAAGTATTCCACAAACATTACGAGCAAATTCAATCACCGCAAGTTGCATCCCAAGACAAATACCAAGAAAAGGAATATTATGCTCTCTTGCATATTTAATTGCAAAAATTTTACCCTCGTATCCTCTACCACCAAACCCACCAGGAATCACAAGACCATCTATACTTCTTAAAACTTCTTCATCAAAATTGGTGCTGTCAATTATAGTTGTCTTAATTAAAATATCTAAATTAGCAGATACATGAGTTAAAGACTCAAATATCGATGCATAAGAATCACCAAGTTCGGCATATTTACCACAAATAGCAATATTTATTACTCTCTTAGGAGATATAAGATTTTTTTTTATTACACTTACTAATCTATCAAGCTCTCCTATCTTAGGCCTAATATTAACTTTCAATTTAAAACCCAAGATTTCATGTAATCCCTGTTTATAAAAAGATATAGGGATTTCATAAATAGTTGCAACATCTATATTATCAATAATAGAAGTAGCGTCAACATTACAAAACATCGCTATTTTTTGCCTTATTTGTTTTGTCAAGAGCTTAGAACTTCTTGCAATAATTAAATCTGGAAAAATTCCGGCTTTATTTAGAGTCTTTACGCTCTGTTGAGTAGGTTTAGATTTTTGCTCATTTATTCCTACAGGACTTGGAACATAAGTTAAATGAATAAAAGCAATATTATTACTTCCAAGTTCATATCTTATTTGTCTCATAGCTTCAATAAACAAAATATTTTCCATATCTCCTACAGTACCTCCTATTTCAATCACTAAAAGCTCACTAGACTCTTCTTTAGCTATTTTAAAAATTATATCCTTTATCTCATCAGTAACATGAGGAATAAGCTGTACTGTTCGTCCCAAATATTTTCCATGTCTCTCATTGTCAATAATATTTTTATATATTTTACCCATCGTAATGTTCCAACTAGACTTAGCATTTAAATTCAAAAATCTCTCATAATGACCAAAATCCATGTCAACTTCTCCGCCATCATCAAGAACAAAAACTTCTCCATGTTCAACAGGATTAATAGTGCCAGGATCTGCATTTAAATACCCATCACATTTAATCGGAGTTATCTTTAAATTATCCTTAAATAACCTTGCAATACTTGCCGATGTAACCCCTTTCCCTATTCCGGAGATTACACCTCCTGTTACTACCAGAATCTTTAGCTTATTTTTCATTAACACCCCCTAAACAAAATACAATAATAAACACTAAATTTTATAAAATACTTCAATAGCCTATATTTTTGTATGATATATACAATGGCTAAAGATCATATATCTTCGACAATTAAATTCTTTATTTTAATAGAATCAAGAAATATGACCTTCAAACTTAAGTGTAGCAAAAAATTTATCTTAAATATTATTAAATAAAAGAGCTATGTATTAAATTAATATAACTACCATATCTAATGCTTCTTAAGCATTAATATAATAAATAAAGCTAAAGATACTATTAATAAAGAGAATAGCAAAGAAAAAAATAATCCCAACAAAAATAATAAATTAGTTGTACTGTTTAAATTTCCTAAATTTTTAAGAATAAAATATGGAAAAATACAAAAAAAATGAAAAATACATAGAACTAGAATTAAATAAAAGCAAATAATAGCCTTTATCTTTAAAACTAAAATTATATATAAATTTAAATAAATCATTATTTATAAATAACGTAACAAAACTAAAAAAATTCTAACAAGATATAAAACAGAATACTTAAAATAATAGCTTTTAAAAAAGGGTAACTTTTAAGTAAAATCCTAGATATTAAAATATAGAAAAGGCAATTAAATAACTGATATAGGTTATTTTAAAATCTTTAAAAGACATTAAATAATTTGTTATTTTAAAAAACACTATCTAATAATACAGTAAAATTTATACTCAGATAATAACAAAGAATTAAAAACAAAGGTAAACTAAATAAAAATTTAAAAAAACAAAAAATATCTCTCTAATGTATTTAATGTAGACACAGGAAAAGATAAATAAAACACGATTGCGAATGAATCATGAATTGAATTATAATGTTCAAACATCATATATATATTGACGTAATGTATGACAATACAAAAAATAAAAATATTATTCCATCAATAATATGACTATCAATTAAACTAAAGTCATAATAAAAACTTAAAAAAAGTATTAAAGTAATAGTACCAAAGATTGCAATAAAATAATAAAAATATAATCTTTTATTATAAAGAAAATCCATATTTAAAAATTTAGAAAATCTTTTCAAGTTAAACATCTGTTAAACCCCTTGTTTTACAACTAGTAACATATAAAAAGAAAAACTCAAGGTCCATATTATTACCGCTAGTATCAATTTCTAAATAAAGTGCCTTAAAACCATCTCTTAATTTTTCATAATAAAGCTCTTCTCCACCAAGCTTATCTACTCGATTTTAACTTTATAGTTTTTATTAAAATAAGATATTGAATCTGAAAAAAGAATATTTTTATTATCAATAATAGTTAAATGATCTACGATACTACTAAATCCCTAACATTATGACCTGTAATAAAACCATTCTGTTTTTTAAGCTACTTATGACATTTCTAAAAACATTCTTTGAAGCAATGTCAAGACTATTTGTAGGTTCATCAAATATCAAAACAGGAGTATTTATAGCAATAATACCCTCTTTTCACCACATGAAGAAGATTCAAGTCTAAGATTAGCATCTAGCTTAAATTTAAATAAATACTCCTTTAAATTTTCTCCTTGAAAATTCAGATAAAATCTAGACAAAGATTTACAATAATCATCTAAAGAAAGGTTGAGTAACTTAAATTCTTATGGAATAAAAAATAACTTCTCTAAATTTAAAGGATTTCTTGGAAAAACACTTAAAGAATTAAATAAAATTTTCCAGATGATGAATTTAAAAGGAAACTAATAAGCTTTAACAAAGTAGACTTATCTACTTCATTTTTGCAAAGAATCAAGTAAGTTTGTGGAATTGAAAAAACTAAATTTAAATCTGAATAAATTTCATGCTTCCCATAAGAAAAAATATCTAAACATTTTATGCTCACCCAACTCTCCCTAGTATTAGTGGTTATCAAACATAGCGAATATTACTTATAAAAAGTATTAATTCTTTAAAAAAATTCTATAAATAAATATAGAAAAATTAACATAGAATGCTGAGCTAACATTCCACACCTTTAGCATAACCCTTGGCAAGATTTGAATCTGGTTAAATTTAGAAGACTCCTGCAAACTTACATAGTGCTCTCTAAACTCTTCAAAGCTTTTAATTTCATTGAGAACAGAAATAAGCTTTGCTTTATAAGCCCTATAAATAAGTTGATCTTTAATGCTCCAAACTACAATGTAAATCTGCTTAAAAGATATAAAATAATAAAGTTGTAAATAAAATTTTTTATAAAGTTCAAAATACTTATCAAGAATTTTCTCATCCCTTAATAAATTTTTTATCAGTTCAAGAGTAGATCTCACTCTACCTATTACACTAATTGAAGAGCTTGAACTTCCTATCCTTTGGAAATTAGTATAAAAATAATTATTAACAAAAGAAACTTTACCTGATTTTAAAAAAACATGAACCAAAAAAACTAAGTCTTCTAATATTACATTATGTAAGCTAATATTATGATTTAAAATTAAATCTCTTCTGATAAGCTTATCCCACAGCGTACCCACAACAAAATTTCTCTTAGAAAAACTAGCAAAAACAGTCGATAATAAATTCTCAAAAGCTTCTTTTCCAGTTATAGTATAATTGGGAAAAGGAAGTAAAGACTTTCTTTTTATATTCCTTGCAAGAAAATAAATATAAAACTGAGAACAAACAACATCTGAATTATCTGCCTTAGCCCTGTTATACAGTACTTCAAGCATAGTACTTTCAACCGTATCATCGCTATCCCAATAAATTATATACTCTCCTTGAGCCTTCTCAAATCCAATATTTCTAGAAGCAGCTATTCCCATGTTTTTCTGTTTAACAATTCTTATAAAGTCATACTTATCTGCATACTTTTGAGCTATTTGCAAACTATTATCGTAAGAACCATCATCAACCAATATAATTTCTTTATCTCTTAATGTTTGATTAACGGCATCCTTGATTATCAATTCAAGAGTCTTATCTGAATTAAAAAAGCAAATAATCACAGAGACTTTATACTTATGCATAACATCCTCCAAAATAAATATTACTCTATAAAAGTCTACACAGAACAATTTACCATTATTAAAAACTTTTTATATCATAACATCCAAGCAAATATTGTACAGTATAGTTACTGAATTTACATTATTTTAAACCTATTTTCAAATAAACTTCATTTATAATATATAATACAAGTTAAAATTGAAAGATATAATCCTTATTAAAGAAAAAGGAGTTTCTGTGCTTAAAATAATTAGCCTTGGAGGCGGTTTAATTAATCCTGATAAAATCAACATAGAATACATTAAAAATTTAAGAAATCTTATTTTTAAATGGATAAAAAAAGACAATAGAAGAAAAATAATATTAATCACAGGTGGAGGAAAAACAGCAAGAGAATATCAAATTTCTTACAAACAAATCAATCCTGCATTTGAAGATGATGACCTTGATGAAATTGGAATTGAAGCTACCAAATTAAATGCTCAACTTATTAGCAAATCAATGAAGCCACTCTGTATTGATAAGGTTGTCAGTGACCCCTCTAAAGACTTTTCTTTTAAAGGAAACATACTAGTTGCTTCAGGATGGAAGCCAGGATTTTCAACAGATTACATTACAGTAAAATTTGCTGAAAAGTTTAAATCAAATGAAATAATTAATTTAACCAATGTAAATCAAATTTATGACAAAGATCCTAAAAAGTTTAATGACGCAAAAGGTTTGAGCAATATTACTTGGAATAAGCTACAAGATATTGTTGGAAAAAACTGGGTACCTGGGTCAAACTTACCGTTTGACCCAATAGCAACCAAATTAGCTTTAAAACTTAGCCTTAAAGCATATATTATAAATGGAATTGATATTAAAAATTTAGAAAAAGTTTTTAATAAAAATGATGATTTTTTAGGAACTATTATAGTAAAATAAAACTTATCATCGGTATGGCGGAATTGGTAGACGCGTCAGACTCAAAATCTGATGAGGGCAACTTCGTGTCGGTTCGACTCCGACTACCGGTATTTACGATAATACAAATATAAAATAAAAATCTTATTAATTATCCAACAAAAATTTGTTGTTACTTTTAAATAGCAACCAATTTAAAATATAAAAATTACTAACTAAATTCTCAAAAAATGAAAATCTAGGTCTACTCATTAAGTCTTTTAATAGCTTCTTTATAAATTGAAACAAGCTTTAAAAGATCACTTTCTTTCATATATTCATTAGTTTGATGAGCCGTACTTACTGATCCGTTAAATAAAGGACCAAATGCAACACAGTTTTTTAAAGCTCTAGAATAAGTTGCACCTCCAATAGCAATAGGTCTAGCATAACTTTCTCCTGTAAAGTCTTTATAAACTTCAATCAAAGTTTTGACAAAACTGGAATCAGAATCAATATACATAGGGTCAAGATAAGAGACTTCATTATAATTTAAAGAATAAGGAATTAAAGAATCCTTTATCAAACTGACTAAATTTTCTTTCTTATAATCTACAGGATATCTCATATCAAAAGACAAAACTTGATTAGAAGTTTTAGATAAACTCATTTTTGTCAAACAAAGAGTAAGTTTTCCAGACTTCATATCTCCTAGAACTTTACCAAACAATTTTTCACCATTAATAGTAAATCCAATTTTATCCTCAAAAAATTTAATAAAATTAGCATATGCCCCTAAAGTTTTAATAATACTCAATGCATAAGGCGCAACATTAACTCCAAGCTCTGGCAATGAAGCATGAGCAGCAACGCCACGAATAACAACATTATTTTCACAAAATTTATATCTAATACTATCTCCAAAACCATCAAGTAAACTTCTAAAGTCATCTTTATTAAAATCTCTAATCTCAAAAGAACACTCTTCAGGAATTACATTATATCCAGTACCAAGATTAAAATCCATAAAAAATTTTTCATTACTAATAATATCAAACTGTAATAATCCTTTTTCAGCATTAACAACTGGAAAATCTGCATCAGGAGTAAAAGAAAAATCAGGAAGTACTTCTCTCTTCTTATAATGATCAATACATCGCCATAAAGTTTCCTCATCTGTTCCAAAAATAATTCTAAATTTTTTCTTAAAAGCAAATCCCTCCATAGCTAATAACCTAAAAGCATAAAGAACAGCTACCAAAGGTCCCTTATCATCTAAAATACCTCTAGCATAAATATTTCCATCTCTAAAATTCAATTTAAAAGGATCCGATTGCCACTGAGACACGTTTCCAGCATCAACAACATCAACATGCCCCAAAATACCTATAAGTTCTTTACCTTCTCCTATATCAGCAAACCCATAATATCCATCCTTAGCTTTGTAATCTTTAAAACCAATACCTTGGGCTATTGCCAACACTTTATCTAAACATAAATCAATTTGCTCACCAAAAGGCTTATTTTTCAAAGGAAAGCTAGTTATACTATTAAACTTAATCAATTCTCCCAAATCAAAATAAAACTGTTCTTTTAACTTAAAATTCATAAAATAGCTCCCCTACAAAATTAAATACCTACGTTTTATATTTTTAAAATATAATCAATTAATCAATTGTACATAAAGCAAAATCTTAAATCTATTTTAGAAATAAAATCTAAAATATTTTTGATATCGTTTGCATAAGAGTAGTTGGATTAAAAGGTTTAACAAGCCAACCAGTAGCCCCAGCCTTACGTCCTTCATCAACTTTTGATTGTTCAGATTCAGTTGTAAGAACAAGTATTGGAACAAAACTTCCAAATTCTCTTATCTGTTTAATTACCCCTATTCCATCCAAATTAGGCATATTTATATCCGTAATAATAAGATCAAAATCTTTATCACTTTGTCCAACGGCTTCCTTAAACTTAGTTACACCATCTAATCCATCTTCTGCCTCAGAAACTCCAAAACCATTCTGTTCTAAAATATAAGCAACACTTTGTCTAATAGCCCTATTGTCATCTATGACTAAAATCCTTTTTTTCATGTGATACTCCTAAAACCTTTCAATAAGTATATAAAAATTAAAATAAAATTACACTACCCTCATCTAATGATTGAACATCTTTTTCATCTTCAATAAGAGACAATAAATGCTTTTTGTGTATAAATAAAGTAAACCTATTAGCAATTCTTCGAACAAATTCCTTGTCATCAATCTCGACAGAGCTAATACCATTCTTAACTAACTCTGAGTTAAGCTCATAATTAATATCTTTCTCTATATTAATTATGAGCTTTTCTATATCTAAAAGACAACTTTTTAAATTCTTAATATTGTAAACTTCTATCTTTATTTCTTCAAATATTTCTAAAAAATCAACTGAAAATATTTCATAAGATAAAATCTTATCAATAGCTATATTTTTTATCTCAATAATATTATTCTTAATCTCCATAAACAATTTTTTAAACTTATTAAAATAATTTTTTTCAAGATAAAATCTATTGTCATAATCCTTTACAACTTTTTCAAAGAAAAATATTATTTGATCTAAGAACTCTCGTCCCTTATTAATATTTAAATCAATATTCCCAATAATCTTCGACATCTCAGATATATTACCTTCCATATCTTCAAGTTCAATCCTCTTTACAACCTCTATTTTAGAAGCTATATTAATATTTTGAAACCTAGCAGAAATAGCTGCAATATTTGAAAACATAAATTCTAAAGACTTAACAAACTTAATCTGTTCATAATAAAGACTTAAAAAATTGGAATTATTCTTTTCAACATCATCTATTCTCTTAAGTAAATTCAACAAAATAACTGAAAAAGATTCTACTGTTCTTGCTATATCAATATGTAACGAATTTTCCGATTTTAAATCATTAATAGTCTGGATAGATGAAATAGAGATATCAACAAATTCTTCAAATACAGATAAATTTTCATCTAACTTGCTAATAACATCCCTAACTATCATTTTAGACGTGTCTGTAAAAATAGACAAAAATTTCAATTTCTGAAGTTCACTTATATCTCTAAATTTAAAAACATCAATATTTGAATACATAATATTTAAGTGATATAAAGATTGAGTAAGTCTATCTTGAAACTGAAGATAAGAGACAGCATTTACAAATTTGAATTTAAACTCATTAAGTATATCCAATATACTATCATAAAAAGCAATAACTTCTCCAATCTGCCCTGAAAATTCATCTATATTTTTCATCAAATTATCTTTAAATTCTTCAAGAATTTTATTCTCAGCAATATTATTTTCGCGTACCTGTTCCTTAGCACGATCAAGCCCAACCTTAATATCCCTCCCTCTGCCAGTAAGCTGGTCTGCCTGCTTGATCATAGACTGAGTCAAAATTTTAATTTCATTTGTAATATAAGAAAAAGCTCCTCCTGCTCTACCAGCTCTTAATGCAACAGTTAATGTATTAATAGACATTATCTCCATATCAAGAGAACTTTTTTTCATCTTTTCAATAACATCTTCAAGTATTTCTATATCCTTTACCTTATCTTTTATAATGCTAAACTGAGTTTCAAGTGAATCCGTTGAAGAATTAAAGTAAGATACAAAATCATTCAATACTCTTATTACTTTATAAATGAAATTATTTAAAGAATAATCATTATCAATATCAAGATCAGAAATAAAACCAACATTAAAAGATAAATCTTTAATATCTTTTGAAAGTTTCTCTATTAACTTAGGAATTGATTTACTTAAATTTGAATAAACCTGCCTTGATTTAACATCAAAATTTTCAAGCTCAGAAAATAATTTACTAATATAAAGGTCAACATTTAAATGCTTATTTTCACTCATTAAGATCTCCTTAAAATATATTCTGATATTTTATTTAAAGGAAGAATCTTATCTACAGCACCTATTTTTATTGCTTCCATAGGCATTCCAAATACCACAGATGTTGTTTGATCTTGAGCAATATTATATGCACCACTATTCTTCATCTCAAGCATACAAGTAGCTCCATCATCTCCCATTCCCGTAAGCATAACCCCAATAGCATTCTCTCCAACATACATAGCAGCAGAACGAAACAATACATTAACAGACGGCTTGTGCCTACTAACTAAAGGACCATCTAATAAATTAACAAAATAGTTTCCATTGCCATATTTTACAATTAAATGATAATTACCATTCGCAATTATTACAAGACCCGGCTTTAAAATATCTCCATCCTCAGCCTCTTTTACATCAACTTCAACTTCATTATTTAAGCTTCTTGCAAAAGAAGTTGTAAATCCTCCTGGCATATGCTGAACAATAACAATAGGAGGAGAATCTTTTCTAAAAGACTTTAAAAATACTCTTAAAGCTTCAGTTCCCCCAGTTGAAGATCCAACAAAAATCACTTTTCCCGTTTTTTGTCTATTAATAACACCCTGATATTTTAAAATAACATCTGGATCATTTTTGGGAGCAACATTAATAACATCTGAAACTTTATAACTCTTTGTTACACTAGATATATACGTATTAGATTTTCTAATCTCAGGCTTAGTAGCAAAATCAGGAGCTTTAATCCTTTTAACATCAAAAGAAGTAATAAGTTTTTTATTCCCAAGATTTTTAACTTCCTTTTTGACTAAATCCAAATAACTACTTCTAAATAAGTTGACAGTAAGCTTAAAATTAAGTTTATTTATTATTAACTTGACTTTATCTTTCTTAGACTCAATTAATCCAAAATTTGGAGAAACCTCATCTTCTGCTATAAATACAACAGGAAGCGAAATATTATTAAGAACATTATTAAGAGCATTTCCAAAATTAGACCTAGCTGTATTTTCATCAATAATAACTAAATCAGGAAACTTCTGTAAAAAAATATTAATAAGGTTCAAAGAATTAGAACCCGGATTTAACACTTCAACATCTAAATCTTTATTAAAAGCTCTAACAAAAACTTGTCTTATTAGGCCCTGATTATCAACTATCAATATCTTCATTATTATCTCTTGGTATACTTTACATTAACAAAACCAAAAATACATAATAAGTATACTATTTCATAATTTTAGTTATAGTATCAATATCTATTACTAACGCTATACTACCGTCTCCAAGTATTGTAGCTCCAGAAACTCCTTCTACCCTAGAATAAACTTTACCTAAAGCTTTTATAACAGTTTGATGCTGACCCAATACTTGATCAACTACAATCCCTATCTTACCACTATTAGTATTGACAACAACAACATGTTCACTAGAACTTTTTTCATTAGATATCTCAAAAAATTCTCGTAAACGTATATAGCTAATCATACTACCTCTATAATTCATAACATTATTGCCACTATCAAGCCCGCATTTATTATACGTCAATTTATCAGCCTCAAGACAAGACTCAACACTAGAAAGAGGAACAATAAAATATTCTTCTTTTACTCTAACTAACCAACCCTCAATAATAGCCAAGGTCAAAGGAAAGATTAATTTTGTTCTAGTGTATTTTCCAAGTTCACTCTCAAGAATAACATTTCCTCTCAAAGACTCCACCTGTTTCCTAACAACATCCATCCCAACTCCACGTCCAGATATACTTGTCACAGCACTAGCCGTTGAAAATCCAGGTTCAAAAATTAAGTTATAAATGTCAATTTCAGATAAGGTTTTTGAAACAGCTTCAGATATTATATTTTTCTCTATAGCCTTTTTAATTATTTTACGCCTATCAAGTCCCCTACCATCATCCTCAATAACCACAATAACAGAATCACCAGATTGATGCGCAGAAAGCTTAATAACTCCTTTAGGATCCTTCCCAGCATCCACTCTCTCATTAATTGATTCAATACCATGGTCAATTGAATTCCTTATTAAATGCACTAAAGGCTCATTTAACCTCTCAATAATACTTTTATCAAGAACAGTATCTCCACCCTGAGTTTGATAAAGGATTGATTTTCCAAGCTGAGAAGATAAATCTTTAACTATTCTTTGAAATTTTACAAATAAAATTTCAATAGGAACTGTCCTAAGTCCTGTAGTATAATCTCTAAGCTCATTAATAAGCAAAGAAAATTCAGCAGAAATTGAGTTTAAAACATTGCTATTTCTATTTTCAGATTCCTTTGCAAGCTTAGATTGAATTGTCACAAGTTCACCCACAAGGTTTACTAAATGATCTAATTTTTTTGAATCTACCTTAATACTTGCAATATTCACTTTACTCTTAGCACTAACATCATTAAAATTAAAGCTACTACTATCTCCCACCCTAGAAGCAGCTGTTTTATGTCTAATTTCTCCTGGTTTTGCCTCCCCTCCATTTTTTCGCTTCACATAAGAAGTCTCATTAGGCTTTTTTTCCTCTTTAGATTCACTTGTATTAGCTACTAAGGAATCAAATTCATTTTCAGGTATTTCATAAAATTCATCAACTTCTTCAACAACAATTTTTGATTGATCATTTAAAAATACAAAAACATCTTCAATAGAACTTTTACTTTCTTCTGTTTCTAATTTTATTTCCCATTTAACATAAACATTATCAGGAGATATTAACTCCAAATCAGGAATATCCCTTACTCTAGCCTTAATTTGTCCATTACCCAAATTCAGTATCTTTTTTAGTAAATTAATTGGTTTATGACCATGAAACAAAACCCCCCTTGCAGGCAAGAAAAGAATTTTATAAATTCTAGTTTCAATATTTAAAGCCTCATCTTCAAATCTATCTTTTATAAAAGAACCAGATACAGATCTCTCTACCTTTAACCCACTAAATGAATCTAAATGAAATTTTTTATTAGAGTCTGAATCCAATTCACTACCAGTACCAAAATCAACAGAAAATCCTATTCCTATCTTAATTGTTTCTATTAATTCCTTTTCTCGAGCCTTAAATTCAACCTCGTCAATAGCCTCATCTCCTTCAATCAGCTCACGAATAAAATCAACTGCCATTAAAGTAGAATCAATAGTAACTTGATTAAATTCCTCAGAACCTTCTTTAATAGGATCAAGTACAGTCTCTATCTCATGCACAAGAGAAGCAGTAAAATTAAATCCAAACATTCCAGCGCTACCCTTTATTGTATGGAAATTCCTAAAAATAGAATTAATAACTTCTTGTCCTGATTCAAACTCAATATTAAGAAGTGCTTGTTCAATATTTGAGATGTTTTCTATAGACTCTTCTTTAAAAGAATCTTTAAATTTATCAATCATATCTCTACTATCCATAAGTTTACCTTTAAATATATATAAAACTAAAATTCAATCAAACTAAGCCCAAGATTTAAATTATCAACATCCTCAATATCATTTAAAAAGCCACCATATAATAACGAACTTAAAACTTCATCAGATGGATATTCTATCTTTATAAATAAATTCCTACTCTTAGCATATTTATTAGAAGCATATAAAATTTGTATAAAAGTAATATCAATTTTTTCTACCCTTGAAAGGTTTATAATAAGAGTATCTCTTTCTTTCATCTCTTTAAAAATATTTAAAAGATCTTCTTTAACTTTAAAAATGCTATTTATTACAAGTTCTCCCTCTGGCTTATAAAGCATAACGTTTTAAACTCCTATCTCTCATTATTAGGATCATATATTGTAGTATTCTTAAACTTGGAGAGTTCCTTAATATCGAATAAATTTTCTATATCAAGAATAATGATAAATCTATTTTTACTTTTCCCTATTCCTGAAATAAACCTCGCATTAAATCCCGTACCAACCTTTGGAGTATCATCAATATCAGAAGGGTCTAATTCAAGAACCTCATTCACATAATCTACCAAAATACCAAGATTAAATTCATCTGCCTCATATGTTAGTGTTAATATAATGATATTTGAAGCATTAGCATCCTTATTTTTCTTAATCTCTTCTTTATTTACCTTGCGCTCTTCCATACCGAATTGCTTTCTAATGTCTATTATTGGGACTATTTTACCTCTATTGTTGATTATTCCTGCCATATAATCAGGAGTTCTTGGTATTTTTGATATTCTAGTATACTCTAATACTTCAACAACATATTTAATCTCAATAGCATAAAGTTCATCCAAACTAAATAAAAGATATTGACTTAACCTACCTTGTAAATCTGTCTCTAATTCCATAAACGCCTCTTAATGTAGAACTAATAAATAAATAGAATATCATAATGTTAATTACTTTAATCTCACATTATTTCATGTACTCTTAACTATCAATTATAAATCAAAAATTTAAATACTAAATAAACGATTAAATAAACATGAAATAATGTTAAAAGATCTTTTATAATAAGCGTATAAGCTAACATTTGATGATCTAATAAGCTTGTTCACTAAAAAATATAAATGTTGAATAAAAAATTACTATTCATATCTTTTTTATTAATAATATTCACTTACTATGAACACATATCTTCAAAAGAAATGCTAGAAAATAATTCTACTAAACCCACAATAGAAACTACTCTTAGTATTAAATCAAGAGAAAAATTCGGCTTTGGATTTTTATTCCCATTTCCAACAGGCATAGAATTTAGTATAACAACTTTTGACATTGGTATAGGAATAATACATACAAGCATTACAAATCTCTTCTCAAAAGAATTTATGTTTCATACTTATACTCATTACATATTTTCAGATTTATATATTGTAAATGCTTTCTTTTTCCTTATGGGCGTTGGTTTATTTTTAGAAATTGGTAAAATAACAGAAATATATGAACAAAAATATTATTCAGGAATTAGCTATAAAATTGGATTATCTATTCCTTTTGGTATAAAGTATAAAGCATTAAATGACACCTTTGAAATTAATGCAAAGTATTCGATTGCTCTTTTTATTGGTCAAAATTTTAGTGAGCAATTTATATTCCCAATAAGGGGAGATCTTTCTGTAGGAATCAAAGTATGGATTAAAAATTAAATCGTCTAAAATGGTGAGATTAGCATAATCAATTGATTTTTATATTCTAGAACTACATATCCTATAAAGGTGAAACAACTGTAAAAAATTATAATAATTTTAATATTGATGTTTTTCTAAAATTCTATTTCTTAAAATTCAATATTAACAGCAAAAGCAAATTTGACATAGGTCTTTAGTATTTCTTACTATATTTATTAGTAATTAAAGATTGAAAATGTTGATATAGATTTTGCTATTTATAATAGCTTAAACAATTCTATTCAAAAGAATGAAAAACTTTATGTTTTGCATTAGACTGCGCCTTTACAAGAATATCTCTTCCAAGGAATAGCTAATATTATATATTTTGTTGTTATATAATGAGCCTATTATAGCGCCCTTTTCGGTCGTTCTTAAGATAGAAAATTAATCAAGAACACAAAGATCCAATAAGTTTAAAGCAAAATTACCTTTATTTTTAAACCTCTTAATGTTTAATCAGTGCGTAATAAAAGATTAGATTTATTTTTAAAAGCAGCATTTGTTCTTGAGACAAACACTTAAAGGAGTGAGATTTAGATAGAAATTATTCTAAGAAATTGGAATTAGATTCTGGTTGGTATAAAATCACAGATATATAATAACGAAAAGGTATTCTTGCTATTTCTATTATTACATATCTAAAATATCAAAACTTACATAGTTTAGTTTTAAAATGTTTAAGTATATACTTAACAAGTAGAGGTTATAAGGATAAAGAAAATTATGAAAAAGATGACATTAATTTTAATCTTATCATTAATTATTTTTAATGCTTTTGCTGAAGATTTATATACAAATAGAAGGTCTTTTAGTTTTGGAATTATTGGCCCCTTTCCAAGCTCAATTCAATTAAATTTGGGCCCAAATATTGAATTAGAGGTAGGTCTTTACAATGGATTGAGAAATTTATTTCAAAACATTGATACAATATTTTCTTCTTTGGAATTTATTACTCCTACATATAATTTATTAGAGGAATCTAAAATTATAGATTTTGCACTAGGAATTGGTATTTATGGGTTATGGTGGATATCTGAATGGAAAAATACTCAAACAGTTTATAACTCGATAAATATTGGAGGACGATTGTCTTTTATTCTAAATTTTTCAATTAGTCAAAGATTATTTGACATCTTCTTAAAAGCAGGGCCTGGTATCAACCTTTGGGGCAAAGGTGGAAATTTGATTCAAAAATGGGAAATATTTGCAACACTTGGACTCAGATTTTGGATTATATAAATCCTCCAAAAACCCTAGCAAAATAACTATTTATTAAATTATAATTAAAACAAAAGGCTTAGTATAACTAATAAAACTATATTTATTTTTTAAACTGAAAATATAATATAATAACAAATTACTAACTAATGGAGATCTAATGCAAAAATCAATACTAATAATGTTACTGTTATTAATAACATGGACTAATGCGATTGGAAGAAATTCTTATTTAAACAGAGGAATAGGATTTGGAGGCAGTATAGGAAATCCCATTTTCAACTATGCCATGTCCTTCCCATTCATTGATATTGAAATAGGATACGGAGGTAGTAACGGAATAAATTTATCCGGACATAAAATTAATTCAAAAAAATATGATTTAAATCTATTTGCACTTGTAGCTCTAGATTTAATCTTAACAACACCCTTGATTGAAAAATTATCTATTGGATTGGGAATTGGAGGAAGTCTACATATAGCATATCACAAACCAGATTTAATAAACATTCAATTAGGATTTGGATTTAGAACACCAATTGCCATTTTTTATGACTTAACAGAGCAAATAGAAATAGGATTTAAAATAGCACCTTCAATAGAATTTGTATCAAACACAAGATCTCTTGCATATCACCTTCTCTACTCAGGACTTAAAACAAACATAATGGGAGGAATATTCGCAAAATATTATATTTAAAATTATTGCCAAGTACTATGAAAAAATTCACCTAGCTTTGAATCCAATCTTTCAAATTTATGCGAACCAAAAAAGTCCCTTTGAGCTTGAATTAAGTTAGCTGGTAAGTAATTGGTAGAATAAGAATCTAGAAATGCAAGACTTGCATAAAACACTGGCAAAGGTATCCCAATTTCGCTAGCCTTTGATACTATCCTTCTTAAGGATTTATGATGCTTTTTAATTATTTCCAAAAAGTAATCATCAAAAAGCAAATTAATAAGATGAGGATTTTTATCATAAGCTAATTTAATCTTTTCTAAGAAAACACTCCGAATTATGCAACCCTCTCTCCAAATCAAAGAAATTTTTCCCAAATTTAACTCCCAACCATAATTAATAGAAGCTATCTTAAGCATCATAAATCCCTGAGTATAAGCTAGTATCTTTGAAACCAAAAGAGCATAATAAAGATCTAAAATCCAATCACTAAGGTCAAATTCAAAATAACCTACATCCATTTTAAGAATATCACTAGCTATTACTCTTTCATGTTTTAATGTTGATAAAATCCGTGCAAACAAAGATTCAAAGATCAAATTTGCGGGCACACCCGTTTCAATAGCCTCAATTGAAGCCCACTTCCCAGTTCCTTTCTGACTTGCAACATCTAAAATCTTATCAAGCAAACATTCGTTATTTTCCTTATATTTCAAAATGATAGAAGTTATCTCTATTAAATAACTAGAAAGTTCTCCTTCACTCCACTTTTCAAATACTTCTGCAATCCTTAAATTATCTAAATTAAAAGCTTTTTTCATAAAAAAATATGTTTCACTAATAAGTTGCATATCAGAATATTCAATTCCATTATGAATCATCTTTACATAATGTCCAGCTCCATTATCACCAATATAGGCAGAACAAATATCTCCCATTCTTGTCCTAGCAGCTATCTTATTTAAAATAGGTTCAAGTAATTCATAAGCCTTTTTGCTGCCACCATACATCAAAGAAGGTCCAGTCCTAGCTCCCTCCTCACCTCCTGAAATCCCAAGTCCAACAAAATAAATATCTTTAGAAAATAATTCTTTTTCTCTTCTCATTGTATTTTTATAATGAGAATTTCCACCATCAATAATAATGTCAAACTTTTCAATTAAAGGCAACACCTGTTCAATTACTTTATCCACAGCTGAACTTGCTATCATTAAAATAATTTTCCTAGGTTTTTTTAAACTTTTAATGAAACTCTCGATATCTTTAAATCCATTAATCTTTTTATGAGGATTGTTTATAAGAAAAACTTCAGTCCTCTCATTATCTCTATTATAAACAGAAACATTAAACCCACTATCAGCTATATTTAAAGCCAAGCTACTGCCCATAACACCTAATCCATAAATACCAACATCCATCTTATTATCCCCTATTTTAACTTTTTATTTGAAACAAATCCACTTTATTCATTATTTATTCATTATTTTTAGATTATGTTATATTATAAAAAAAGTAAAGATTAAACTAAACGAAAGAGGAGGGAATTTCATGAAAAAACAATTTGACACAGAAGTTAATGATTTACTTTATTTAATAATACACTCACTTTATTCCCATAAAGAAATATTTTTACGAGAATTAATATCAAACGCTTCTGATGCAATTGACAAACTTAAATTTTTGAACTTAACAAACGAAAAATTTAAGAGTATTAACTTAGATCCAAAGATAGAAATAAGTTTCGATGATAAAACCATTAAGATTAAAGACAATGGCATTGGAATGAATGAAGAAGACCTAATTAATCATCTTGGAGTAATTGCAAAATCAGGAACCAAAGAATTTATAAATAACTTAAAAAAAGATGAAAAAAAGGCCTCAAGTTTAATTGGACAATTTGGAGTTGGATTTTACAGTGCTTTTATTGTGTCTGAAAAAATTGAAGTTAAAACAAAAAAAGCCTTAGAAGATAATGCCTATATCTGGTCTAGTGACGGTAAAACCGGGTATGAAATAGAGGAAACAGAAAAAGATGATATAGGAACTGAAATAACTCTTTTTCTTAATGAAGAAGGTACTCAATATGCTAATAAATGGAAAATTCAAGAAATTATAAAAAAATATTCAAATCATATTAATTATCCTATATTCATTAAATACAAAGAACCTTTAATGAAAGATGGAAAACAAGAAGGATTTGAAGAAAGGGAAGATAAGGCAAACGAATCTATGGCTATTTGGGTAAAAAACAAAAATGAGATTACTGCTGAAGAATATAATGAATTTTATAAAAATATCAGTTTTGACTATGAGAATCCACTCATCCATATCCACACAAAAGCCGAAGGGAGCATTGAATATATCAATCTTTTCTATATTCCAAGCAAAGCTCCTTACGACTTATACTATCCAAATCCTAAACCCGGTGTAAAGTTATTTATAAACAGAATTTTTATTACAGATTCTGAAGGTAGTTTACTTCCAAATTATTTGAGATTTATAAAAGGAATAATAGACTGTCAAGATTTACCTCTAAATGTAAGTAGAGAGATTCTACAACAAAATAAAATATTATCAAAAATAAAATCATCTTCCGTAAAAAAAATATTAAGCGAACTTGAAAAACTAAGCGAATCAGATTCTTCAAAGTTTGATGTATTTTCAAAAGAATTTGGAAGATGCCTAAAAGAAGGGGTTTATTCTGATTTTGATAATAGAGAAAAGCTTATATCTTTAATTAGATTTAAGTCTTCTAGTGTAAATGGACTTACATCATTAAAGGAATATAAAAAAAGAATGCCTGAAGAACAAAAAAGGATATATTATATAACCGGAGGAAAAGAAAATATACTCAAATCTAATCCTATTGTAAATGCCTATAAACAAAGAGGATATGAAACTCTAATTATGGATGATGAACTTGACGAAGCTATTTTAAATTTCATCACAGAATATGACGGAATAAAGCTAAAAGCAATAAATAAAAACGAAACAAGTGACGAATTAAAAGATGAAAACTTTAAAAAAACCGAAGAAGAATTTAAAGATATCTTATCAAAAGTAAAAGAAATACTTAAAAACGATGTCAAAGATGTCTTGCTATCAGCTTCACTAATAAAAGAACCATCTGCAATCATTATTGACAGTGGTGACCCTACATATCAAATGCAAAGAATTATGTTATCAATGGGACAGGAAATCAAAGAAACAAAGCCTATCCTTGAACTCAACCCAAATAACAAGATAATTCAAAATCTAAAAAACTTAGATAGCGAAAATTTAGAAAAGATAAGTATTATTCTTCTTGAAGAGGCAATGATAACCTCAGGCTTACCCAGCAAAAATCCAAGCCAATTTATAAATATAATAAATGAAATTTTAGAGAAAAATATATAATAAAATAGGAATACCGGGGTCTCCTCTAAGATCCCATCATCCTATTTCTTAACTCTAAGTACTAAATCTTTACCAGCTTCAACCGGTTTGGTTTGAGATATCTTATTTCTAATATCTTCTGTTAAAGAAGTAGAAGAAGGTACAATATATTCAGACCCATCATCAAGCCTTCCAAATACATACTCAATACTTGAAACCTCATCAGAATTTGCAATAACAACTGGAGTAATTACTGACTCTGCATGTGTCTTTAAATAGTCAAGGTCAATCCTAATAACAACATCTCCCTGTTTTACACTAACACCTTCTTCAGCAACCCTTGTAAAACCTTTCCCATTTAAATTAAGAGTATTAATACCAAAGTGCACAAAAATTTCAACGCCTTCTTTAGTTTCAAGACTAAAAGCATGATTTGTTTTGAAAATCTTACCAATAGTTCCATCACAAGGTGCAACTAACTCACTACCTGTAGGGATAATAGCAACTCCATCTCCAACGATCTTTTCAGCAAACGCTTCATCTGGTACCTTATCGATTGAAACAACCTTCCCACTAACAGGTGCTATTAAATCCAAGATAACGATCTTTTTAAAAAAATCTAAAAATCCCATAATTAATCTCCTATAAATTTATCTAAATATTTTAAAGTCTCTGACTCTAATTTACTATTCAATACATTATTAGCTAATTCACTTAGCTCAGATATTGTATATTTCTTTAGTAAATATTTAATTCTAAGTGAAGCACTAGGCACCATACTCAAAGATCTAAATCCAAGACCAACAAGAATTAAAGCACCAGCTTCATCGCCTCCTAGCTCCCCACAAACGGACACATCAATTCCATAACTATTGCCAGCATCAAGAACATTCTTAATTAATCTTAAAACAGCAGGATTATATTTATCATATAAATTTGATATCTTCTGATTACCACGATCTACTGCCAAAGTATATTGAGTCAAATCATTAGTCCCAATACTAAAAAACTTCAATTTACAAGAAAGCTCAGAAGCAATTAAAGCTGCTGAGGGTGTCTCTATCATACAACCTACTTCCAAATTCTCATCAAAAGGTAAATTTCTAGACTTTAAACTTTCTTTAGCCCTTCCTACAAAATAATCAATTATATCAATTTCTTCATACCTAGTAAGCATAGGTACCATTATTCTTACCTTTCCATAATGACTAGCCCTAAAAATTGCATTGAATTGAATTTGCACTAAATCTTCATAGTCCATATACATTCTAAGAGCACGATATCCTAAAAAAGGATTATCTTCTTTTGGAAAATGGATATAAGGTATTTCCTTATCTCCTCCAATATCAAGAGTACGAATAGTAACAATACCTTTCTTCTCAAGAGCCTCTACAACTTTCTTATAAGCCTCAAATTGTTCATTCTCTGTAGGCGGCTTTACAGATTCCATATATAAAAACTCTGTTCTAAAAAGACCTATTCCCTCTAGCCCATATTTATTAACATAAAAAATATCCGAAGGAGTTCCAATGTTGGCCTTTAAAGTTATTATAACTCCATCCTTTGTCTTTGCCTTCTTATTTTTTAAAGAAAAAAGCTCTTTTTCAACTTCATTATGCTTCAATATTTTATTCATATATTTATTAATTTCACCAGATGATGGATTATTAATAACCATAGAAGAAAATCCATCAATTATTAACTTATCACCATCCTTAATATTATTAATATCTAGAGAAGACATAACAAGGGCTGGAAGCCCTATTGTTCTTGCTAAAATAGCAGCATGAGAAGTCTCCCCACCAACTGTAGTTAAAAATCCTTTAACATAACTTAAATCAACTTGCATTGTATCAGAAGGAGTCAATTCCTCAGTAATCAAAATTATATCTCGCTTAATCTCAGAAAAATCTGTGATCTTACCTAAAATATTTGAAATGAGTCTATTTCTAATGTCTCTAAAATCAGAAGCTCTCTCTTTCAAGTAAACATCTTTATAATCTTCCATTCCCTTAATAAGTTCCTCAAAAGATAAATAAACAGCCCAAGCAGCACCACAATTTTTATACTTAATAAAAGTTAAAACAGTATCTGAAAGCTCATCATCTTCAATAATTAATATCTGTCCCTCAAAAATACCTTCCTTATCAGCACCAAGTTGATTTACTGCTTTCTTTCTAAGATTTTCAAGTACAGAAATAGCCTTAAACTTAGCTTCATTAAACTTTCTTATTTCATCATCAATTTGAGAAGAGCTAATCTTTGATTTATCAATCAGATTATCAAAATCTTTTCTAATAAAAAGAGCCTCTCCTATGCCTATACCCTTAGATATTCCTTTCCCTGATAAAGTCATACAAAACCTTCCAAGCTCTATTCTTTAAAAGATTCAATGAGTTCAGCAAGCTCAGTAGCAGCCTTCTCCTCATCATCGCCATCAGCACAAACCAAAATTTTTTTGCCAGAAGATAATTCTAAGGTCTGTAAACGAAACAAGCTTTTACCGCTAACAGATTTTCCATCAGCTTCCACAGTTATATCACTAGCATATTCCTTAGCTTTCTTTACAAATGTTGATGCTGGTCTTACATGTAAGCCATTAATAGCATTAATTTTAGCTTCTTTTTTTACCATAAACTTAAGAACTCCTCTTTTCAATAATTATTTTTATAAAACATTAACAAACTAACATTATAATACATAAAAGCGATTTGATAAATTAATTCTATTGGTTTTATATAAAACTACACTAAAAATTAATGATTATTTAATATTTCTAATTTTTTAAGATCAAAAATTAACCAATGTATCAAAATAAAAATTTTTTATAAGCTTCATGTTCCTCTCACCAAAGCTAAAATTTTTCATATCTCGAATATTTCTATCAAGCATCTTAAGAGAATCTTCAATTTCAAACATAGACAAAGGTAAAGATTTATTAAGAAGTAAAGCCTGAGAATCTCTTAAAGTAATAACCTTATCATCATAAAATATTTTCATTAAAAAATCACTTATAATATCTCTCTTAACATTTAAAAGCACACAAATAAAAATAATTTTTGTATATTCTAACATTTCAAATGAAAAAGTATCAACAAATACCTTGCCATAAAAGCTCTTGTTCCACAGATTTGTAATTGGAAATTTTAATTTAGTCAAAAATAAAATATTGCGTTTCTGTATGTAATCATCCCTATTAATATTATAAGCATTATAAGTATAAGTTTTTTTAGTCAAAACATTTTTAAATTCAAGTTGAGCATCAAGACTCAAAAATAAAGGATGTAAATCAAAAACGGTACTTTTATAATAAAATCCATTAGCAATATTAATACTATTCAAATATATTTTATCATTCAATTTTGAAATAAACTCATAAAACAATCTTGGTATATTCCTCTCTCCAAATTGTAATATTTCATTATAAGTAACACATGGCCCTATTTCTAAAAAATTACTTTTAAGCGATATTTTTTTAAATCTTTCAAAATTATTAATTAAGAATAAATTATTTATATAATTCCTTTTCTTTAAAATTTCAATATTTTTATGAAAATCAATTTCGTTATATACGATATAGTTATTCAACTCTTTATCAAACAAACCAACAAGTGCATTAAAGTTTTCTGGATAATATACTCTTGCTCCACTCATTTTCTTTCTAATTCTTCTAATCGTAAATAGATATCTAAAAAAGTATTAATATCAATGCAATAACATTTTAAAGTATTATAATATCCTAAAATATCTGTTCTAATTATTATTTTACTCTTCAAAAAATAATAAAATAGTAGTGCATTAGATGAAAAACAATTTTCACAAAACCCAAAATCATTTTCTAATAAAATCTTAACTAAATTATTATAAAAAGATGTATTCTTTAAACCTTCAATAGTCATAATACTACTTCCATTTAACATAAAAGCTGGAACTAAAGATGAATATACTGGTTTCAAATTTAAAAGAACTAATGAAAAATTATTATTAATACTCTTAATTAATTTTTTCCCACCTGAATAAAAAACATCTACCAAAAGATCTCTAGTGCTCAAAGAAAGATCAACACTTTTCGAAAGACTTTCCCCATTTAAATTAAAACTAATTAGTATCAATTCTAATACTCCATCTATTTAAAACATCTTCAATCTCAACAGGAGTCCTAGATAAATTGAAATCAAAAGCTTGAATTAAAGCTGTCCTAATTGCAGCAACAGATGCAATAAATAATGCTCTAAAAGAAAAAAAATGTGTTCCTTCTTCCACAAAGTCAAATATCAAAGAATCATCAATATTATAATTGATTTTCCCAAAAACATAGTTAGCTGCCAAATTAAAAACAGAAAACGCACGTTTATTATTTAGTCCAATTCTATCTATCTTGCCATGTTCAACAAAAAAAGTCACATTACTAAATGTAACTTTAAAAGAATATATTTCTATATCAATTTCAAGAGAACATGCAATTCTAAATTTAGTATCCGTGTTTAGAACAAAATCTTGTTCAATCATAACAGGATATTCACCTTTAAAACTTCCACCAATCATTAAAGAAAGATTATCCTTAACAGTTAAAATTGCCATTTCAATAAAATAAGATTCTTTAATAAATTCACCATATCCAATATTATCTGTAAAAGCATCACTAACAAAAAAACATACACTATCATATGAAAGATCGAAGTCCCTAGATAAAGTATTCTTTAAATAATTCATTAAATTGTAATCCAATATTTTATAAGGAATAAATACATCTAATTTATTCTTATGCAAGCTCATAGAAATAACTTTTCTACTTCCAAAAAAAATAGAGTCTAGATCTAAAAAACTAAACCCTATTCCTTTTCTCTTTGTATCCAATATCCCATATGTATTATTTAAACTTATAGAAGATGATTTTCTCATGATAGAATTTTTACAATCTATCTGTTCAAAAAACTTTAAAAACACATCATATTCTTCTTTAATATGAACTAACAAATAACTAATAGGATCAATTGAAAAATTCACTGCAAGATTATAAAAATTTGAATAAATAAAGTTATAAACAGATGTTTCAAATAAAAAGTGATTATCATAAAAAAATACAACATCACTTTTGAGTTCTATGAAGTTAATATGTACATTCAAATCAAAAAACAAATTATTAAAAATATGTTTGAGATACTTAAAATAAAATTTATACAAAAAATTTAATGGTCTATTGATTTCAACATCTAAAATAATCTTTGAAAGTTTATTTTCTACTGACAAACAATTAACAGCTGAAAATTTTAACTTCAAATCCTCTGATATTAAAAAGTGTCTTTTATAATAAACAATATTAACTCTTCTCTTAAGCCTAGTAGCAAGCACTACTCCTTGTAAAACGGCATTAAAAGAAATTGGAAAAAGAGAAGCAATACAATAATCATTAAAAGCATTAATAATTATATTATCCGCACTAATATAAAAATTCTCACTAATAATCTTCTTTAAAAGAACAATCTTATCAACATCCGCATCAATTATTAGACTATTATCTTTAAACGAAACTCTAACTAAAAGAAATTCATTACAATAATTTACATAATCTGAAAATTCATAATAAGAGCTGTTTTCTTCTAATTTATCAAATTCCTTCAATATTGATTCAGAATAGTTTTCATTCTGTTCAATTTTCTTGAGTTTAAAAGAAATATTTTCTTCTGCTTCTAATAAAGAATCTAAGTCACTAGAATATAATACCAAAGGAATTTGACCTTCAAAGTCTATTTTATTATCAAAAAGCTTTAAATTAAAGTCATCAGAATCAACAATATCATCAAATTTTAGGACAATATTATCCTTATAACTTATGCTGTAAACCTGATCTTTATATTTATCAGAAAGCGTAAAATTTTCAATGATAGAATTTCTACTATTACAACAAACTGGCAAACCCCAAATTTCGTCCATATTTTCTAAATTCATGCAAACCAAAAACCTAAAAAATAAAATATATAATTATCTTTTAATTAAAATTATTATGACATAATAACAGCAAAATTACTATGTAAGTAAAAAATACTAATGATATGCGTTTAGTCTACTTTATTCTAAAAGCATTAATATATACCCTAAAACCTTTTTTTTGATAAATTTCAAAAATTATGATAATATCAATTTATAAAAATAAACATCAATAATTTTTAATAGGATATTTATGAATAAAGGTAACAAGAAATTTTTAATCCTTCTAAAATTTTTTGTGCTATTTTCATGCCCATTAATCTTTGGAAAAGCTGAACCTGAAGTAAGTGATACTATAATAAATCCTTCTGAAGTTTATATTCCCAAAGAAGATTTAAATGAAGATTTCAAAAATAAAAACTCAAAAACTCCAGAAGAAGACTCACTAACTAAGCCAACTACTTTTAATAATGAAAAATCAAATAATCTTGAATTTAAAGATTTGGAAGAACTTCAAAGATTAGATAATAGTAAGTCAAAAAACAATAGTCTATATGGCAAAGAATTACAATTTCCAAAATACTTAAAACAAAAAAAATCTTCCTTTGAACAACCGAATGTGAATGATTTAAAATCAAGATCAAACATAGATGAATTAAGAATTAGAATTGAAAAATATGAGAACAAAATAGAAAACTTAGAAAGGCTTTTAAACAATGAAAATATAAAATCTATTCAAAGAAAGGACGAAGAATATAAAGCTCTGGCAAAAAGTCTAAAACGAGAAATTGAAGAAATAAAATTCTTAATTAATAAAAAAGAAAATTTACTAAGCAATAACTCCAAACAACAAAAAAACACTTACAAAGAAAATGTACAAAAATATGATAATAACAACGAGGAAACATATGATTATAATCAAAAAAATTACATACCAAATACAAGCTATAATTATAAAATAGAAGATAATAAATATTATAAAAAAAAACCACAGCATTTTCATTCAGAAGCACAAGTAATAAAAGAAATTAATGACAAAATTACTAATAATGAAGATGCTATTAACAATAATTCTCATATGATTAAGGAAATTAATGACAAAATTACTAATAATGAAGATGCTATTAACAATAATTCTCATATGATTAAGGAAATTAATGACAAAATTACTAATAACGAAGATGCTATTAACAATAATTCTCATATGATTAAGGAAATTAATGACAAAATTACTAATAACGAAGATGTTATTTTAGATCTTCAAAAAGAATTAACAAATTTACAAAAAAGTAATAATTTAGAAGATATTGAGCTTAATTTATCTTCTATAGAAAAAATAATAAATGAACTTAAAGAAAAGATTGAACAAACTGAAAATTTATATAAGGAAAGTGAAGATAAAATTAACAACAATCAAAATGAAATAAACGTATTAGAAAAAAGATTAGAAAAAAATGAAAACACTATTTCAGCGCTCCAAGAAAAGTATAAAAATAGAAACCTTTTAACAAAAGAACACAAAGAAGCAAAAAACAAACAAGAAAATGAAATCTCAAAAATACAATATAAAAATAACTTTAAAGAGCAAAACAAAAAAAATAAAACAAAAAATACAAACCAACTCAGCCAAAAAGAACCAACAATTAAAAAAATAACTCACAAAAATACTGAAAAAACAACCGGAATCAAACCTGCTTCCTTTCAAATATATCCAGATAAATATTTAAATAACTACAATTTTAAAGGAAAAGGAAATAATTTTGCTTTCAGAAAGCCCGACAAATATTATGTTGAAATAGAACCAACAAAAAATCTATATAGAGCAAAAGAAATTTATAATTTGATTTCAAAGCATCATATTAAGAATTATTTCATTAACCCATCATTAAAACATAAAGAGACTTTTTTTAGAAACCTAATAGAAATAGAAAATACAAATGAAATAGATTCACTATATAAAAATCTAGAGTCTGATTTTAAAGATATAAGAATAATAAAGTAAATTTAATCATCTGATGATATTAGACTTTTAATATCAGAAAAACTAATGATTTTAATACCCAAATCAATAGCTTTTCTCACTTTCAAGCCAGGCTTCTCTCCAACAAGCAAAAAATCCAAATTCTTAGTAACTGATTTGTTAAAAAATGCACCTCTCTTATTCATCTTTTCAATAAGAATGTGCCTAGGATATTCTTTAAAAGAACCTGTAATACAAAATTTTTTCCCATATAAAAAAGTGTTATTTAAACTATGATTTGTATCATCTTCTTTCATTCTAAACCCTAATTCCTTAAAAAAGTTGAATTTCTTCAAAACATTTTCATCATTAAACGACTCAATAATATTTAAAGCTATTCTTTCTCCTATTCCCTTGATCTTCAAAAGCTCTACAAGAGCCTTATCTTTATCCTTACAAAGAGCACTAATCACATCAAATGAATTTAAATTATTAGCAATTAGTAATTCTATTGTATTTTCTCCAACCTCTTTAATGCTCATGCTAAGAAATAGTTTCTTAAATGGTTTCTTCTTGCTGTTTTCAATTGAATTTTTTAATTTATCTACTTTCTTAAACTTAAACCCCTTTAAATTAATAAGTCTATCAAAATTAAAAGTATAAAGATCAATTTCTGAATATATAAAATTCATTTTAAAAAGAAACTCAATTGTTTTATTTGAAAGTCCTACAATATCCATACATTTCTTACTACAAAAATATTTTATCTGCTCAATAATCCTAAAACGACAACTCTTATTTTCACAAAAAAGGTGAGCACCCTCTCTCATTAAAGAAATACCACAAGAAGGACAACTATCCGGAATTTTAAAACTACCAACAGAAAGTTTTTCAACAACTGACTCAATGGCTGGAATTACATCTCCACGCCTTGAAATTGAAACAATATCTCCAATATTTAAATCAATAGAATCTATATAATCTTGATTATGCAAAGTTGCATTTTCAATAAAAGCTCCAGAAACAAGAACTCTTTCAATATGCGCAACAGGAGTAATCTTACCACTTCGACCAACCTGAATAAAAATATCTATCACCTTGGTAACGCTTGTAATAGATTCAAATTTATAAGCTATAGACCACTTCGGATGATGTGAAGTATACCCCAAAGCTTCCCTTAAGTTAAAACTATCGACTTTAATAACAACACCATCAATTTCATATTCAAAAGAATTTCTTTTCTCCTCTATTTCTCTAACATAACCCACAATATTTTCTTCTAAATTTTTACCATCAAAAACCTTAAAAAAAGGATTAACTTTAAATCCTAGTTTTTCAAGTTTATCCAAAGCATTATGATTTGTGTTAAAATCTATACTAGAATACAAAACATCATAAACAAAAATATCTAAAGGTAAATTAGAAACTTCCTTACTATTTATTCTTCTAAGAATACCTGAAGCTAAATTTCTAGCATTAATATAAGAGTTTTCAAATGTTTGATTTATTTTCAAAAAATTTTCCTTACTAATATAAATTTCACCCCTTAATACTAAATCAAACTCTTTATCAATAAATAAAGGAACATTTTTGATTGTTCTGACATTCTCAGTAACATCATTACCAACCCTTCCATTTCCTCTAGTTAGGGCTTTATCTAGTATTCCATTCTTATAATAAAGAACAATTGAACACCCATCTATTTTTGGTTCAACAGAAATACAATTTGAAACTCCTAACCTAGTATTACACTCATCCAATCTAATCTTATAAATCCACAACAACAATTCATACTCATTATAAACCTTATCTAAACTTAATATAGGAAAAGAATGCTGAATTTCCTTAAAATCATTTAAAAGATCACTACCAAACTTAAAAGTAGGAGAATCTAAAGTTTTATATTCAGGATACTTATTCTCCAAATCTTGCAGTCTCAAAAGAGATTTATCATAATGAAAGTCATCCACACTTGGTGAAGAATCGATATAATACTCTTTATTCCATCTATTAATTAAATTTTTTAAATATAAGATCTCATTCTCTATTCTTTTATTCATACATTCAAAATAAAAATTACTCAAAAATTTAAAATATATTTTAACAAAATAATGCAAATAATGAATATTATCTTTAAAAAGTAAAATAAAAGTATAAGTAATACTATTTCAAATATAAAAACTATAAATTTTCTAAAATTTTAAAAGTTGAAAATTGAATATACGCTTAATAAGCTATTTCAATAACTAAAACACATCTTTAAGTTAAACGCTAAGTAATAAACAAATTAATTTTTAAAAAAAAACTTAAAATGAACAAAATCAATAATTATGGGTTATATCTTTAATTGATACTGAAATCAATTTTAATATCTTAATTATGTTAAAATAAAATAAGGAGTAAAATTTGAAAGGAAATAGCAAGGCCTTAGTTGTTGATGATTCCATCTTTATGAGAAAAAATCTCATCAAAATATTAAAAAAAATAGGCTTTAACGAATTTTTTGAAGCAGAAGACGGAATTCAAGCGGTAAAGGTATTTGAACAACAAAAAGAAATTGATCTAATAACTCTTGATATAACAATGATGGGAATGGATGGAATTACAACTCTTGAAAGAATGAATGAAATTAGCAATAAATTTTCTAAAAAAATTAATGTATTAATGGTTACAGCACTCGGAAAGCAAGAACTTATTAAAAAAGCATTGAAGCTTGGTGCTAAAGGATATATTACAAAACCTTTCAGAGAAGATCAAATAACAGAACAAATAAAAATATTGGAATAGGAGAAAATTTTTGATAGCAAAAGAAGATATATATAAGAAAACACAAATTAATACATCAAGTCCCCTCTCGATATTAGTTATGCTCTACGAGAAAGCAATACAAGACTTAGAAATTGCTAAAGAATTTTATAAAAAAGAAGATCTAGAGAGTACAATAAAAGCAGATGAAAAAATTTACCATGCACAAGACATAATTATTGAGTTAATGTCTACGCTAAATTTTGAAGATGGTGGAGATATTTCTAAAAATTTACTTTCAATATATTCATTTCTAAACAAAGAACTAGAAAGAGTTGTATTAGAAAAAAATAGAGATTCTATTCAAGAAGTATTAAAACATCTTAAAAATCTACATGTAGCTTGGAAAAAAATACTTAAAAACAACCATAACACTAACAACAAGAAATTAGGAATTAATATTGTCAGTTAACCATATATTAAAAAAATATTTAAAAGATTTAATACTCGAATTTAAAAAATTAAAAACAATTTTAGAATTTGAAAATGAAACTTTCAATAAAGAAATAACAAAAGTATTAAATTTCACAAACCCTAGAAAAGATTTGATTTTAAATTCAATTAATAATTATTATACCACTATAAATTCATGGCTAGAAATACAAGATCAAACACATAAAGAAGTTGAAACTTTAATAGAGAATATTAATTTAATAAAAGAAGAAATATACATAATATATCAAAATTCACGCAAAACTATGAAAGAAATCTATAAAGAAAAATCAACAATACCAAAGGTAAGATTTTCTCAATATCTCTTTGAGTATAACAATCCAATTTTAGTAGATGTTAAAATATGAAAAAAATTTATCTCATCGATGCCCTAAATATAATATTTAGAAGTTATCACGTAATGAAAAATAATCCCCTATTCAATAAAAAAGGAGAAAATGTTAACGCATTCATTGGATTTTTTAAAACTCTCTTTCTCATCATGAAGGAAAAAAATCCAGAAAATTTAATTGTAGCTTTTGATTCAGAAACACAAACCTTTAGAAAAGAAAAATATCCAAGCTATAAATCAACAAGAGATGCGCCTCCTGACAATTTAATACCTCAAATCTACTGGATAAAAGAAGGACTAATAAAAGCAAATATTCCAATATTTGAAATACAAGGATATGAGGCCGATGATCTTATTGCTAGTTTTGTAAGAAAAGCGGAAGCAAATAATTATTTAACCTATATCATCTCTCCAGATAAAGATTTATTACAGATTATGTCTAACCAAACCAAAATATTTAAACTAGAAAATGGCAACTTTATCGAGATGAATAATGATTATGTAAGAAAAAAATTTAAAATAAATAGTTCTCAAATAAAAGATTACCTATCCATTGTTGGGGACAGGTCAGACAATATTCCAGGTGTTAAAGGAATTGGAGAAAAAGGAGCTGCTAAGCTTTTGAGTGAATTTAAAACATTAAATGAAATATATGATAACATAGAGTCTATTAATAAAAAATACAAGAAAATTTTAATAAAAGAAAAAGAAAATGCTTTTTTAAGTTATGAACTTGTCAGTCTTGTAGAAGACCTAGAATTACCTAACCTAGAAGAATTTAAATTAAAAAATTTAAAAGAAGATATTATTGAATTGTTCGAAGAACACTCTGCAATAAAATTAATTAAGTCCTATAAAAAAGATATCTTAAAGAAAACTCCTATAAATCAAGAGCAAAGGTCAATGTTACAAGAAAAGGTTCCAACTATCAATCAAGCAGACAAAGATATTTTAAAAACAATAATTCCATATTCAAACACATTAAAAACAATAAAAGAAGAAAATACCAAATATGAAACAATATTAACAAAAGAACAACTTGATTTACTAATAGAAAACTTAAAAACAGCAGATTATGTAGCAATAGATACAGAATCAACTTCTTTTAATGCTCATGAAGCTAAAATAATTGGGATTTCTGTTTCATTTAAAGAATTCGAAGGTTACTATATCCCAGTAGATAATAAAGAAAAAAAATTCATTGAAAAAGAGTATATAATACAAAAATTCAATGAATTTTTTAAAACAAATCCTAAACTAATTGGACAAAATTATAAGTTCGATTATAAAATACTTAAACATAATGGATTTAATGTAATTCCTCCTTACTTTGATACAATGTTAGCAGCTTATATAATTAACCCAAATACAAAGGTATCCCTTGATTTTCTAGCAGAAAAGTATTTAATGCATAAAAACATAATATATGAAGAAATAGTTACAAAAAATAACACATTAAAAGATGTACCACTTGAAGTAGCATCCACTTATTCTGCAGAAGACGCCGATATCACCTTTAGACTATTTAAAATATTTACAAAAAAGCTCAAAGAAGACAATCTTGAAAAATTGATGATGGAAATAGAAATGCCATTTAGCAATGTAATTACAGATATGGAAGAAAATGGCATTTACATTGATAGAGATTATTTAAGACAATATAGTCATGAACTTGATAAAGAATTAAACTTAATTGAAAATGAAATAATTAAAAGCATAGGCATTGAATTTAACTTAAATTCAACGCAACAACTACATGAAGTATTGTTTGAAAAATTAAACTTGAGTATACCAGAAGATGCTAAGCGAAATTCAACAGAGAGCAAACTACTAGAGGCAATAAAACCTCAACATAACATTATAGAAAAAATTATACAACAAAGACAACTTGCAAAATTAAAAAACACATATACAGATATTTTAATAGATTCTGTTAATAAAAAAACAAATAAAATACATACAAATTTCTTACAAATAAGAACTGCAACGGGAAGAATTTCAAGCACATCACCTAACTTACAAAATATTCCAATAAAAGATGAAAAAGGACGCAAAATAAGAGAAGCATTTAAACCAGACAAAGGAAATATTTTCATTTCAGGTGACTATTCACAAATTGAACTTGTAATATTAGCACATCTTTCGGAAGATGAAAATCTCATCGAAGCTTTTAAAAACAAAAAAGACATCCACACAGAAACAGCCTCACAACTTTTTAAAGTAGATAAGAATAAAGTAACGACTACTATGAGAAGAATTGCAAAATCAATTAATTTTGGAATAATTTACAAAATGTCAGATTTTAGACTTGCAAAAGATTTATCAATTTCAAGAGAAGAAGCCAAGAAATTTATTAATTCTTATTTCACTCTTTATTCTAAAATAGAAACTTTTATGACAAATCAAATAAATTTTGTAAGACAAAATGGGTATAGTGAAACTCTTTTAAAAAGAAGAAGATATATTAAAGAAATTAATAGTCAAAATTATACAGAGAGGTCAAGTGCTGAGAGGATTGCTATAAATAGCACAATTCAAGGAAGTGCTGCTGATATAATGAAGATTGCAATGATTAAAGTTTATGATGAATTTAAACTTAGAAAACTTAAATCAAAGATACTCTTACAAGTACATGATGAGATGTTAATTGAATCTCCCAAACAAGAATGTGAAGAAGCAAAAAAAATAATCAAAGAAATGATGGAAAATGCTTACCCTTTAAAGCTTCCTTTAAACGCAAATATTGAGACTGGAAATTCATGGGGCGAATTACATCCATAATTGGCATAACTGGAAGAATATCAGCTGGAAAAGATACTGTTTCAAAAATAATTATAAGTGAATATGGATATCATGAAATAAATGTAGATAAAATTGGTCACATAGCACTATATGAAAAACAAAAACAAATAGTAAAGGTATTCGGTGAACAAATACTCAATAATAAAAATGAAATAGAAAGATTAAAAATTAGAAAAATCGTTTTTAACGATAAAAAAAAGCTACAAAATCTAGAAGCAATAACACATCCCTTTATACAAAAAGAAGTAGAAAGAATAATATTAAAAAACAAATTTGATAAAATCATTATAAATGCTGCATTACTTTTCAAGTTAGATCTTGAGCAATTCTGTAGATACATATTTGTAATAAAAGCAAGTGATTCTGTAATAAAAACAAGACTAAAAATAAAGCGCAATCTTGAAGATAATTTAATTATGAAAATCCTTAATCAGCAAAAATGCATTTTTTTTAATAAAAATACTCTAAATTTAAAAATAATAAATATAATTAACAATAAGAGTTATAGTTATCTAAAAAAAAAGATTAAAACAAAAATGAAAGAGGTCATAAATGAAAGATTTGAATGAAAATAATAACAAAGGATTTTTAGTAGCACTTACTTCAATTATAGCTGTTTGTACAATAATATTTCTTGGAATAATTATTTTCTTCCCAAACAAAAACCTAGCCTCTGATATTGCAAGTAAAAATATTATTTTAGAAGAAATAGAAGGAAACAAAGACACAGAAAATGAAAACACCGAAGAAACATTAAAAATAACTGACAATCCAAATGAAATTATAATTGATCTTACAAAAGATCTTAAAAAAAATAAAAGTTTGGATAGTAATAGGAATACTGATAATCAAAACTCTAATAATAAAAAAGAATTACAAGTCATAAAACAAAACAAAGCAACAAAAAAACATAAAAAGGAAACATATCAAAAACCAAAAACTATTGCAAAGATAAAAAAGGGCATAAAAGAGAAAGCTTATAATAAAATTGAAAATAAATATGACCCTAATAAAGAATATTACATACAATTTGTATCACTATCAGATCCTGTTTCTGCTGACAATAACATTCAAGAATTAATGAAATACAAAATAAATGCAAAAATCTATTCCGCAACAGTAAATGAAAAAGATATCTACAGAGTTAGATCTGGACCTTATAAAAATATATCAGATGCAAAATCTGACTTAAGAAAAATATCAACATCAAATGTATTTAAAGATGCTTACATTTTAACTATCAATAAATAAATCAAAGTTTGAAACATATTTTTGATATTTTTCTACATAAATATAATGAAGGCTAGTGTTACACAGTATTATCTTTTTAAATTTAGCAATTTTGTCAAATGCTTTTTCTAGCGTTTCAAATTCTTTTAAATAATAAAAAGCCAAAATTGAATTACCGATAATCTCTGAATGCTTAAATTCAAAAATCTTTAAATCTCTACCAATAATATTAGCTTTCAGTTCATTTAAGAACAAATTATCCGAATTAGAACCACTAACAAAAATATCCAATATCTTCTTTCCAAAAGATTTAAACTGTAACAATCTATTATAAAAAGCAAAATAAGAAGATTCAAGGATTGCAATTCCTATCTGTAAAGGACTTTCTAATTTACCCAAAATACCTTTATTTAAATCTTCCTTTATTTGAGAATCTACTAAAGCATAGTCAGAAAAAATTTCCTTTTTGCTTCTATAAAAATAAATATCACTTATAGAATGAAAATTTACCTTAGATATTTCTTCAAAAAATTCTTTAAAAGATTTTCTTTTCTCAAAAAATCTATCCTTAAGTAACTGCAATAAATATCCAGAAGGAACTATTCTTCCTATAACAAACAAATTATCTAAAAAATAAGGATATTGCATAGAAAACCCTGTTAAACACTCATCTGAGACCAAATTAAAACCTTCACTTGTTCCTGTTCTGTTTGACAAAACACCAGGGTAAAACGCACCACTTCCAACAAGAACACTTAAATAATCCATTCCAGCATTAATTACCTCTATTCCACTTTTAATTCCAAATTTAATACTAGCATTAATAGTAACCCTACCAGCACTCTCTCCCATCCTTAAAAAAGGAGGAAATTTATTTTTGTCAAGCTTATATTTTCTTATCTCAATATCACTCCAGATAAAAGGGATATAGGCTGAACTTGGATAGCTTGTAATAAGATTGTCTGTAAGTAAATAAATAAAATATTCAAAACAAGATACAAAATAACTCACTTTGTCATAAATTCCTCTTTCAAGTGTACTAAGAACAAAGGGCAAAAAAGCTGATTTACCTTTAAAACCACTAACTACCTTAGAAGAATTCCAATGTAAAACATCTAAAGGAAAAAAATTTGAATCAAGAGCTATTAAACATGGAGAGATACCACTAATAGAAATACAATCTACGCTCTTATGTCTAAAACTAGAAAATACCTTTTTTAAAGCAAAAACCCATATTCTGTAATCAAAATTTTCAAAATCAACACAAAAATAATCAAAATAGTTTACATCAAAACTTTCTAAAACTCCACAATTAGAATTGAGTAAAGCAGATTTTAAAGTACTAGTGCCAATATCAATACTTAGCACATTCATAAAATTATCTCTTTGAAATTAAATTTTGAATATCATCACTTCTATCAAGAATTTTTTGTAAACTAATTCTATTGTGAATTGCAAAAATTGCACCTGCAAAAATATGCGCAACATTAGCTTCGTAATACCAAGGTTTATTTATAAGTTCAGAATCATTATAAACCGCATTTGTTCCAATGATTTTGTAAAAATACCCTTCCTCATAAGCTTTATCAAAATATCTAATAGCATCTCCATTGAAAAATGGTAAACTTATTGCACATATAATCTTCTTAGCCCCCATGCTTTTGAGTAATTTCATAGCCTTAATAAAAGTTCCACCAGTAGCTAGCATATCATCACTCATAAAAACATTTTTACCCTCGACATCTCCTAGAAGCTTAGTAACAGATATATTGGAATCACTGACACTGTGTACTACTCTTGAATAATCTCTTTCTTTATAAAGTAAAGCTAAGGGCCTCTTAAGATTAGACGCAAAAAATTTATTTCTATTAACAGCTCCTGTATCTGGCGAAACAACGACTAAGTCTAAATCTTTAATATCTATTAACTCAGCCAGGGCTTCAAAAATTTCATAAGATACATTTAAATTCTCAAAATATGCCCTTCTAAAAACATTTTCAATAGCTTTTGAATGAATATCCAAGGTTAAAATATGTTTAACTCCTAATTCTTCTAAAAACCTACCAAAGAGACTTGCTGTTAATCCCTCCCTTGAATGTTTTTTATCTTGCCTTGAATAAGGATAAGAAGGAACAATAACACTTACAGAATTAGCTTTAGCTTGAATACATGCATCTACCGTAGTCATTAAATTCATCATATGATCATTAATAGTCATTATTACCTTTTCATTACCATTTACATTAACTGGAGAAGTATTAGAAACATCTTGAACAATAAAAATATCTTTATTCCTTATAGTTTTTAAAATCTCCGATTTAAATTCACCATTAGCAAATTTAACAAACTTTACAGGAATTGCCATGTCTTCATCAACTCCCATACTAGAAAACTCAAGTCCTTCCAAAAAAGGAGGTAAAATTCCTTCTAGTTTTAAAATATCTTCTTTTAAAGAATCAGAAGTCTCAGAGATTTTTTCAATAATATGCTTTTCAGAATATAGAAATATCTTTTTAAGTTCATCAACTATTTTATTAGCAAATACCTTTCCACCAGGACAAGCAATAATGCCTATTGATTTTTTAATAAGCAAACTCAATTTTACAAACTCCCTAATTAAATAAAATCTTTCTTACATTTTATATTATACTTAATAAAAATTCACATAAAACTAAAGAAGACGCTTAAAGCCAAGACAATAAAAGAGCCCTTTTATTAAGAAAACACATTAATAAATTAATTATTCTAAATTAATACAAAAAATTATTTAAGTTACCCAATAATGTTCTATATAATTCCGAATTCAAATCCTAGCCCAACTTTTAAGTCAGAAAACACATTATTCTTAATATTCCAACTATAAAATGCCTCAAGCATTAAGAAAGAAAATACAATTCTTCCACCTAAATCCCATGAAAAAATACCAAATTCATCTAAAATAGAATCCTTAACCCAAGTAGCCATATTCAATCTAGGACCAGTAAAAAGTGCAACAGCACCAATAAAAAAATCTAATTTTGTATAAATTCGAGGTTCTAATGATCCAATAAAGGAAACCCTATCGCTTAATTGTCCAGAACGATTTATTGCATGAAATACATTAAAATCAAATCCAAGCTCAAACCCAAGTGAGAAAAGATCATCAAATCTCGCTCCCATTTGTGCATGACCCCCATAATTTAAACCAGTCTTAGCAACATTAACCATATCTGAAAATTCTTTTACTATTTGCTTTCTCTCAACTGAAACTACATCTGTTTTCAATTTATTTCCCAAATCTACAGCTGTATTATAAAAGTTTGAAATAATACTAACTGGTATGTCTAGTCCAATCCCAAGATTAAGCTCAAAAGTGGTGTCTGAAAAAGCATTAATTGAAATAAATATAAGAAGACTCAAAAACAAAATCTTCGCCCTCATGTTAACTGACCCTCCAAGATATTTAAACAATTTATTATATCAAAATTGATACAATAAATACTGGCTAATTATATCATAAAACCCATCTTTTAAACTCAATTCTCTAAGATAGAAGAAACTATGTCACTTGCATTAGAGGGTATCAAATAATTTAATTCTCTATACTTCAATATATATTTTTTTGCATTTTCCTTGTCATTCCTTAAATGACAAATGTAAAAAATATTGAATAGTGCTTCCTTATTAGAAGGAGCAACTTCTAACGTCTTTAAATATAAGCTTAAAGAATCTTCCAAATTTTTCTTTTTTAAAAACAAATAAGCTTTTAAATTAATCAACAAAATATTGTTAGGATCACTTTCCATTAAAGATCCAAGTCTAAGTTCAGCTTCATCATATTTTTTCAAATTTATATAAGCTAAAATAAAATTATAACTAGATGCATTATTTAAATTAGAATTAAATTTAATAGACTTCTCATAAAGGGATACAGAAGCCTTATTATTACCAAGATTCTCATTTAATTTGGCGAGCTTATAATACTCGTCTGAAATATCCTGATATTCCCTAGAAAGAGAATTACAAGATAATAACAAACAAAAATATAAAATAAAAAACACTTTATACATAAAAGATATAAATATTATCCATTTGGATAGGTCATTATATATTAAAATTAAATACTAAACAAATAAAAACTTAAATAATTATTGGAATCTCAAATCCAAGTCCAAGTCTTAAGTCTCTATATTTAAAATCACTAATAGAAAACAATCCCGATGTTTCTAAATTAAGAAATGCCAACCTTAATCTAAATCCTGTCTCAATAACATTAAAAGAACTAGTTATTTTATCGTCACTAATCAAATTACCCACATAAATAGGATCTAATACTAAAGATTTATCACTAAAACCCACAAAAAGAGCAGTAGCTATATAATAAATATCGTACTTTAAAAAAAGTCTTGGCATTATCCCAAAACCCAAATCATCAGATGAATAATCCCTTAAAAATCCAACATGAGGTGCTAACGCTCTTCCCAAATTCATACCAAACCCAAGTTCAAATCCAAAATAAAAATCGCTATTTACAATAGGCATACCAACTTGAAAATATCCCTGAAGACCAGTACTAAACAAAGGAGATAACTTCTTTCTAAGAGCATTATTTAAAACACTTTTTGGAGTAGAAATTCCACTTAATAATGCAAAAAAATCATCTGAACTACCAATTCCAAATTCATCCAATTGATTAAATACCATTTCTTTCAACTCAACAGCATGCTTGGATGTCTCGCCTAATTGTGATAAAAATTTTTTAATTCTAATTCCACTAGTTCTATCTAACCTTTCAATCAAAGTACCTACATTTAACTTACTTAATTTAAAAAAAATTTCTCTAAGTTCATGGGCATTAGCTAAAATAGATTTAATATCTTTTAAATAAGATAAATTAACTTCAAAAATATCTGCTATTTGTAAAACTTTTAATCTATTAAGTATACTGAGAACAGAATCATAATTTTCCAAATAAGATTTATAAATAGTAGTAGCACTATTAACAAATACATTAAAACGAGGTATAGCTCTATTTTTAAAATCTCTCAAGATAGAAAATAATCTCATACTTAGCCAATTATCTAATACTGTACCAGTATCTCTATTAAATAAAAAAAGTGATTCAAGACTAACCTGAAAATTAACGCCTGCCGAGAAGTAAAAAACCTTAGCAAAAGAAATCTCCATACACAAAAACATAATTACAATAATTAAAACCTTTTTCATATCTTCTACCTTTACCATATAAACCACAATACTTAACTACTTATAATAATATATCTTATGCTAATAAAGTTCAATTCAACATTTAAAAACTTTTTCTCTTTAAATATTTAAAATAACACTAAATTTAAACAGTAAGTAAATAAATAAGAAGGGTTCCTAGAATACTAGAAACCCTTCTTTACTAACTAAAATTAAAGCTTTTCTTGATCATATTTGTTAAATATATGCTCTGTTAAATATTTGCCAACTGATTTTCTCTCTTGAACAAGCTTAGAGATTATATTAAAATGCCTTGGTTCAATCTTAAAATATTTGTAAGCTCTTCCGTCTTTAAAAAATACAGAAAGCTCAGCCAAAGCAGAGTCATAATCAACTTGACATATTTTACTCAACTCATGAGATATTGTTAAAGTATTCAAACTTATACCCTCCAAATGGTTATTCTTAGGAGTATAAAATATAAAGTAAAGAAAGAGTAAATTCATTAAATAAAAAATCTTAATCAATAAAATCAAAATTTACTAAATGCTATATTCCTGTCAACAAATCTTATATTTTTAATAAAATTTAGTCAAGATAACTAAAAACAAATTAATTACTATAACAATACCCTTCTCTAAACTACAGTTTTATAATGACCATTTATAACTACTAACACTTTAATCTTAATTCAAACTTCTTACTTAACACAGTTAAAATAGCTTTTTTGAAAAAAATCATGTAAAATAATCAATGGCAATTAGTTTTCTATTATGCAAACTTAGGAGGAAAAATGTCCCATGGACTATAAAAAACTGCGAAACATAGGTATTAGTGCTCATATTGATTCAGGAAAAACTACACTCACAGAACGGATTCTTTTTTATTGTAATAAAATACACGCCATCCATGAAGTTAAAGGAAAAGATGGAGTCGGGGCAACGATGGACTCAATGGAACTTGAAAGAGAACGAGGAATTACAATAGCATCAGCTGCAACTCATGTTGAATGGAAAGATTATCCTATAAACATCATTGATACTCCGGGTCACGTTGACTTTACTATTGAAGTTGAGCGTTCACTTAGAGTTCTAGACGGAGCAATACTTATCCTTGACTCTGTTGCAGGAGTTCAATCTCAATCAATTACAGTTGACAGGCAGCTAAAGAGATATAATGTACCAAGACTTGCATTTATAAATAAATGTGATAAAACCGGTGCAAACCCTATTAATGTTAAAGAACAGCTTAAAAAAAAGCTTAACTTAAACTCTGTTTTAATGCAAATTCCAATCGGACTTGAAGATAAACATCTCGGAGTTATAGATCTCATTTTAATGAAAGCCTATTACTTTGAAGGAAAAGACGGAACAAAAATTATAGAAAAAGAAATTCCTAATGAACTACTAAAAGAAGCAAAAGAAAAAAGAGTAGTAATGCTTGATGCTTTGTCTGACTTTAATGACGAACTCATGGAACTTCATATGGAAGGGAAAGATGTTAGTGTGGAAGTAATATATGATGCTGTTAGAGCCGGTACTTTAGCTTTAAAACTTTGCCCTGTATTTATGGGATCTGCTTACAAAAATAAAGGAGTTCAACTTCTACTCGATGCTATAACTAGATTTTTACCCTCTCCCCATGATATTAAAAATGTAGCACTTGACATAAACAACAATGAAAAAGAAATTAACCTTGTGCCTGATGATACCTTGCCTACTGTGGCATTAGCATTCAAGTTAGAAGATGGTCAATATGGACAATTAACTTATGTTAGAATATATCAAGGAGCCTTAAAGAAAGGGCAAGAACTTATAAACTCAAGAACCTCTAAAAAGTTCAAGGTTGGAAGACTGATTAGAATGCATGCTAATAATACTGAAGATATTGAATCTGGAAGTAGTGGAGATATTGTTGCATTATTTGGGATAGAATGTTCATCTGGAGATACTTTCTGTGATCCTTCTATTAATTATTCAATGACCTCAATGTATATCCCAGACCCAGTAATATCTTTATCCATTAAACCCAAAGATAAAAAATCAGCAGATAACATGGCAAAGGCTCTCGGTAGGTTTACTAAAGAAGACCCTACTTTTAAAACGTATGTGGATCCCGAATCAAACGAAACAATAATACAAGGTATGGGAGAATTACACCTAGAA
Organism: Borrelia sp. A-FGy1; assembly: GCF_014084025.1. NCBI lineage: Bacteria > Pseudomonadati > Spirochaetota > Spirochaetia > Spirochaetales > Borreliaceae > Borrelia > Candidatus Borrelia mahuryensis. Next base: position 556,249 of record NZ_CP043682.1, on the reverse strand, counting down.
GTTTACATTGAGAGGATGAGAAGAGAATTCAAAGCAGAAGTCAATACAGGTATGCCACAAGTAGCATATAGAGAAACCATAACAGGAAAAGCAGAATTCAATTATACACATAAAAAACAATCAGGAGGAGCTGGTCAATTTGGAAGAGTTGCTGGATTTATAGAACCACTTGACACAGAAGGGAAAACTTATGAATTCATAAGCCTCATAAAAGGTGGAGTAATTCCAACAGAGTATATTCCATCATGTGATAAGGGCTTCCAAAAAGCTATGGAAAAAGGTACCTTAATCGGATTTCCAATTGTAGGCATTAAGATTACAATTAATGATGGACAATACCATATTGTTGACTCATCCGACATTGCATTTCAACTTGCAGCGATTGGAGCATTCAGAGAGGCATATAACAAAGCAAAACCCACTATACTTGAACCAATAATGAAAGTATCTCTTGAGGGACCAACAGAATTTCAAGGGAATATGTTTGGTCTCTTAAACCAAAGAAGAGGTATAATTCTAGGATCTATTGAGGAGGGAAGTTTCTCAAAAGTTGAAGCTGAAGTGCCTTTAAGTGAAATGTTTGGATTCTCGACTATTTTAAGATCATCTACACAAGGAAAAGCTGAATTTTCAATGGAATTCCTAAGATACGGTAAAGTTACAAGCACTATATTTGATGAATTATGTAAAAAATTTAACGAAAAAACTAAATAAAAAGGAGGAATTATTATGTTTGAACTAACTCAAGATCAACAAGAAATAAGAATAAAAAATAAATTCTTATCTCAAGTTTTTGGACTAATGGCAATTGGTCTTTTAATATCTGCAGTATTTGCCTACACAACATCTGAAAATGCAATAATGAGAGCCATAATCTTCTCAAATCCAATGTCATTCATGGCAATAATACTTGTACAATTTGGACTTGTTTATGCAATAAGTGGGGCCATTGAGAAAATATCAAGCACCACAGCAACCGCTCTTTTCTTAGGGTACTCAGCATTAACAGGGGTAACATTATCTTCTGTGTTTTTAATATACACTCAAGGTTCAATATTTTATACATTTGGAATTACTTCTTTAACTTTCCTTGCAATGTCTTTTTATGGATATACAACAAGTACAGACCTTACAAAAATGGGAAGTTACTTTATTATGGGCTTATGGGGTATCATTATAGCTTCTATTTTTAATATATTCTTCAGAAGTACAGGACTTAACTTTTTAATCTCACTGTTAGGAGTAATATTATTTACAGGTTTAACAGCTTATGATGTTCAAAATATTTCTAAAATGAATAGAATGTTAGAAGATGGAACAGAACTCAAAAGTAGAATGGTAGTCGTTGCCTCTTTAAAACTTTACTTAGATTTCATAAATCTATTCCTATATTTACTAAGATTTATAGGGCAAAGAAAAGATTAAAATCAAAATTTTTATATAAATACTTTAATTTTTCAAGTAAAAATGAATGCTTAAGATGCATTCATTTTTAGGAGATAAAATGAGCATAGATAGTTTAGAATTTGAAGAGAGTAACACTCAAAATGTAATAAAGAGTAATTTTGAATTTGAAGGATACATAGAAAGCAGTAAGCCAATAATCATTGAAGGCTTGCTTAAAGGATTAATAAATTCTACAAGTTCAATATATTTAAGAGAAAAAGCTAATGTAAAGGCAGAAATTAAGTGCAACCATTTTCTAAATCACGGAACAATAAAAGGTAATATTGAAGCGTTAGAAACAATAAAAATATATAAAACTGGTAAATTAATTGGAAATATTAAAACAAAAGAACTCTTCATAGATTCAGGAGCAATATTTAAAGGAAATTGTATAATGGAGGAAAAATGACATATAAAAGATTTTTTTCAAGGATAATCTTATTTCTCTTCTCATATTCAAGTTTCTTAATTGCACAAGAAAAAGAAGAAAAAGAAGATTCACTTCTATTATACAAAGGAGGCAGATTTCAAGAAGCAATCGCAAATACTCAAGAAGAACTAAATCAAAATCCAAATAACCTAGATGCAAGAGTAATACTTATATGGAGTCTAATAGGAGCAAGAGAATATAAGAAGGCAGAAATAGAATCCATGAAAGGACTTGCAATAAAAAAATATGATTCAAGAATAATTCAAGCATTAGGAGAATCTTACTTTTTTCAAAAACAATATAAAAATGCACTTAAGTATTTTCAAAAATATATTAGCCTTGAACCAAGCGGACCACGCATAATAAAAGTATACAATCTAATAGCAGACTCTCTATATAAACTTGAAAGATACAATGAAGCTGATTTTGCATATGAAAACGCTCTAAGATTTTTACCAAACAACCAGAACTTACTGCTAAAACTTGCAAAAGCAAGAATTAACACAAAAAACAAAATTTTAGCAAAAGAAACTCTAACAACATTATTAAGCCTAAATCCCAATCATTTAGAAGCAAAAAAATTGCTGGAAAAACTTGAAAAAAATAATAATAATTCTTGACATTGCCCTTATAAAAAATTATTCTATTTATTAGTTTAAATAATAAAGGGCTGGGCTGCTAGCTCAAGTGGTAGAGCGTCGGACTCTTAATCCGCCGGTTACAGGTTCGAGTCCTGTGCAGCTCAAAGAAATTAAAGCTTGTTCATTTAGAAGTATGCATTGACATACTTTTAGGTAAGTTATACTATTAATTTTAGTGGACTTATTTTTTGTTTTCAGGGGCTCATAGCTCAGGTGGTAGAGCAGCGCCCTTTTAAGGCGTTTGTCGTAGGTTCGAGTCCTACTGAGCTCGTATTTGTATGTCCTCTTCGTCTATCGGTTAGGACTCCAGGTTTTCATCCTGGCAAGAGGGGTTCGATTCCCCTAGAGGATGTTTTAAAGAGAGGATCTTTTAGATTCTCTCTTTTTATGCAATAATGAAAAAAATTTTTATCTTATTAGCATTAATAAGCTTTTACGTAATAAACGCACATGAAATAAAAACACAAATAAATAAAAATAAACAAACTACAATATACTTTGACAAAAAAGAAAAATTTAAAACCCTTATACTAAACCTTCAAACAAATGAAAATACAAATATAGAAATCAATACCGAAAGTGAAATTCATTCATACAAAATCCCAAAAATAATTAATCAAGAGAAAGAATTAACAATAGAAATTAAAATGAATAATATCCTGTCTATTATTATAAATAATATTGAAAATAAAAACTTAAGTATAGAAACAGAAGAATCAAATATCAAAAAGTTTAAAATATTAATTAGTCAAAATGAATATTCTATTGCATTTAATCTTGATAGGAATATTTTTCCTCTTATAGGCTTTAAAGCTAAAAAAAAATATTAAATCCTATAATTTCAAAATTATATTCTGAGAAAGAAACTCAAAAAATAATATTATCCAACATTACAAAATACACATCACTAGAGAATGAAAACGACGAAATAAAATTTAATAAAAACAATGATATGATTCAAATAAGTGAAATTGGATATATCAACATGAATGAATATTATGATATTAATAAACCAATAAATTCTGATTTAAAATTCATTTTTAACTACAAAAAAGAAAATTATAGAAGAAACTCTTTTGAATTCTTTAATCTCATAGCAGATCCTGCAATATATGTATTAAAATTCAAAAAATTAAAAGATCAATCTTTAATGCTCAAAAGATTAGCATTTTTTACAGAGAAAAAAAATTTTATAGGAAAAATATTATCAAATAAAGAACTAGAAAATAAAAAAGGTTGGACAGGACACAACTACAGACTTGAAGATATAATTATATTTTTTAATATGGCTAAAAAATTAAATATTAAATTAAATAAAGAAGAGATCATATTAAGAAATATTATTATAGCTAATAAGCTAGTAAATATTGAAAATCACACATTGAAAGTAAAAAATAAATCAAGAAATATTGCATTTGCTACCTATTCAGAAGATAAAACTATATCAAGAGATGCTCAAATGATAATACTAATGCATGAAATCTTGCATATGCATTTCTTTACAGACAATAATATTAGCAAATCTGTCTCTACTTTTTGGAATCAAAATATTCTTAAAAAAGACAAAAAAGCTTGGATAAAATTTCTAGACAGTAAAGATTATTATATTAAGTCTAATAATCTAGTAATAAATGAATTTTATGCTTATACTATCCAAATTCCAAAAGAAGATATTGCAGAATTTTTAATCAATACCAGATATTTTCCCAAATCTGGCGCTAAAAATTATGAAGAATGGGCATTAAAGCTAGAAGAACTATTATGGAATGAAAAAGGACTAATAGCTGGAGAACTACTAATCCTTTTCAAAGACAAATATATATTTTAAACAAAATTCAAACTAATTATTATAATTATCTTTTTCTGGCATCAAAACAATTTCTGTTTTCTGATTAAAATTAATTTTCTTTAAAAATGAATTTATAATATCTTTATTTAAATTATTTTCAATAAATGTAGTACTTATAGTATCTTCAAAAGTACCTGTCCAAAGAACTGAATCTAATATTAAGGAAGCCCAATACCAATTAGATTGAGATTTAATTTTCTCTTCTTTAATGATATTTTTCTTAACATAATTAAAATCTTCTTCCGTATAATCTATCTTTTGTCTCTTTAGCATGTACTCATATACAGATTTTAAGACTTTATCAAGAACTTTAGGCTCAACGGTAAAATTTACAACTATAAATCCATCTGAACTTTTATATTGCCTAACAGAATAATCAAAGTATGCGTTTATTGAGTAAACACTAGACATATCCCTTCTAATATTTTTAACAAGACTATCAGTCAAAAGAGAAGTCAAAGCGTAATAGTTTAAAGCAATCTTGGGTGTGTAATTGAATTCAAAAGGATAAAAAATATAAACAATACTACTTGAATCCTTACCTTTCCTTACTACTATTCTACCAGCATCTTTCTTATAAGAATAATCTAAATCCTTAAACTCATTCAATTTTTTAGTATTCAAGTTACCTAAATACTTCTTTGAAAGAATTTTTATTGTATCTAAATCTATATCTCCCACAAAAACAAACTTGAAGTTATTTGCATAGGTAAATCTCTTTTTATAAAAATCTAAAAGAATTTCCTTTTTCATATTTTTCAAATCAGACTTCTTAATATCTCTATAACGATAATCATCATTATTATAAAATCCATTAATAGCTCTTCTAAAAATATATTTAGAATCCTCCTCCCTGCTTTTAATGACTGCTTCCATATCGCTAATAGTATTTTGCAATACAATATCATCTACCTTTGACTTATTAAATATAAAGTATATAAGCTCAAAAAGAGTTTCAATGTTTTTGACCTCAGCACTGCCACTAAGACTCGTCTGTTGAAAATTAACTGCTGTATTTAAACTTACAACCTTATCTGCCAAATATTTCTCAACTTGAAGTTGAGAATAGTCTCCATAACCTGAATTTGAAACTACAGCTGGCGCCATAGCTAAAACAGGTATAAGATCAGCATTCTCATTTATTAAGCCCCCCCAAGAACTTGCACTAAGAGTAACTATATTCCGCTTATATTCATTATGCTTAAAGTAAACTTCAACTCCATTCTCAAGGGTAAATGATGATATTCCTCCAAAAAATTCTTTATTATCAATAATTTCTTTGCTTACCAAGTCCTCCTTTAAAAATTTTCCTTGAATTAATACATCTTCATAAGGCTTAATTTCTCTTTTTAATGCAAGCTCCTGTATTTCTTGTATTTTATCAAAAGTCAAATCAAAATGAGACTTATTAGAATAAGAATAAATAATTGCCTTATCATTTATAGACGTTTCACCCTTAGCCAAAATTGCTATTGTAGCCAGACTAACTTTATTTAAATGCTCAATAGCAATATCATAATAATCATGCATATCCAACATGTAAGAATTTTCTGCTGCAATATCTACTAAAATATTAATAATAGTAGATGAATCTCTATTACCTATGTTATCTTTACTTAACTTATAAAAGCTTATAAGTTGAGCCTTAACCTTATCCACCTCACCTTGAGTAAATCCAAATTTATTTATTCTCTTAAATTGGTAAAAAAACTCTTCAATACCTTCTTTTAAAGAATCTGGATTTAAATCAATAGAAATTTTATTAATTAAAATATAATTATCATCTGATTTTTTAGAAAAATCATCCTTGTTAAAAGACATAAAATAATTTATTCCAGAAGCCTTTAGCTCAGAAAATCTATTTGTAAAAAGACTATTTAATAAGACCCTTTCAATATTCTTCTTAATATGATTAGATGTAGAGATAGGTACAACAATATCTTTTTTAACAAAAGTTATACTAGGAAAAGGAATTTCAAAGTCCTCTATGCTAATAAACCTTTCATTCATTACTGTATCTAAATTTATGTTAATCTTTTCCTTCTCACTCTTAGGTTTCTTGAAAGATGAAAATTTTTCTTTTATCTTTTCTTCAATCTTACTAGGATCGATGTCTCCTACAATAATGACACTAGTAAGTTCTGGTCTATACCATTTCTTATAAAATTTCTTAAAATCTTCTGATTTAAATGATAAAATTCTATCTTCGAGTCCAATAGGAAATCTGTCTACATATCTACTATTGCCAAGAATAAACTTAAATATTCTTTCAATAATTCTACCTGGATAACTCTCTCCACGTTTCTTCTCTTCAATGATAATATTACGCTCTTTTTCTATTTCTGATTTATTTAATTCCATCTTTGATGCCCAGTTATTCAAAATATTTAAAGCCTCATCAACTGCTGCCTCATTATTACCATCTGGCACATTAAGGCTATAATAAGTTTTATCAAAAGTAGTATAGGCATTAATATCTGCTCCAAATGACATTCCAAACTTTTTAAGAACCTTTAAAACACCCTCACTACCTGGATAATCTTCTGTTCCTTTAAAAGCCATATGTTCAAGGTAATGAGCCAAACCTCTCTCATGATCTTCCTCATTCAAAGAACCAACATTAAATAAAATACCCATATAAACAGCTTTCTCTGGTATTCTGTTAGGATAAATATAATACTTAAGTCCATTCTCAAGTTGACCACTTACCAAGTTCTTGTCAGTTTTTAATTTATAAGTAGCACAAGATAAAATAAGAAATACTGAAATTAAAACGATAAGCCTATTTATATTAGTGATATTCTGATATTTCAATTCTCCTCCTTGAGTCTATTTCTAGACTATAAACTTTTTTAATCTCTTTAAGAATAGATAAAAATCCAAAATCAAACCAATCTTTTATGCCCTTTAACTTCGAAATAGGGAATAATTCATAAAATAAGAACAAAATTTCAATATTAGATAAACTTGAAATATTATTAAAGTAAACTTTTTTATTAAACTCACTAAGAAAAACAAAAGAGCCTACTTTATCCAGCCTAAACTTATTAAAATCAGGATTTAAAATACTTACTTCATAAATTTCAATAGTAGTATGCTCCTTAGACACATCACCATAGCTTTTCTTATAAAAAGAATCTAAAATTACAAACTTACCATCTTCAATGCCTATATTCCGTCCATCTAAAGTTTTTAAAATCCTATCCTTACTATCAAAATAGATTAAAATATTTAAAGCCTTTGATACATTTAAAACAAATTTTTCACTACTGTAGTTCTCAGGTCGTCTTAAAGATTCAATATAACTTTTCTCACCTACTCTATTTTTATCTTGAACTATCCGAATATCTTTTTCAGCTAAAGCTTCCTTAGCTAAGTCAATATATATTAAAAGCTTACTATTTTGGCTCAAATATTTTTCTCGTTCAAATAAATGAATTACCAATACTAATTCTCTCCTATCAAGAGCACGATAAAAATCAATATTTTCTAAATCAATTCCAAAAACAAACACTTGAATAAAAAAAATAAGAATAAATAAAAAAAATTTATTCATGCATACCTCCCCCATTCATCACAAATCTAACTGCAAAAAAATAGGACAATGATCACTACCCATTACTTCACTTAAAATTAAAGCATTTTTTACTCTAGCTTTAAAAAGCTCATTCACAATAAAATAATCAATTCTCCACCCAATATTACGTTCTCTTGCCCTTGTTCTATAATCCCACCATGTATAGTTATATGGATTCTTATTAAACATTCTAAAAGTATCAACATAGCCCTCATTCAAAAAATTATCCATCCAAGTAGTTTCTTCAATATAATATCCAGCATGGTCTCTACTAGTCTTAGGATTAGATAGATCAATCTCAGTATGAGCAATATTAAAATCACCACATATTATAAGGTTTTTACCAAAATTTATGAAAGAATGTGCAATAGACTTAAGATGGATTAAAAATTCAAGCTTAAATTCCAGTCTTTTTCTCAAAAATTGAGAATTAGGAAAATATGCATTAATAAGAATAAAATCATGATAATATAAAATAAGTGCTCTTCCTTCCTTGTCAAATATTTCTTTATTCATGTTATCTACTTTAACAGGTTTTATTTTTGAATAAATACAAACACCACCATATCCCTTTATCATAGAACTTGAAAAATAGGAATGATATCCTTTAATCTTGATAAGATCTTTTGTTAATTGCTCTTTATTTGCCTTAATTTCTTGAAGGCATAAAATATCCGGTCTATGGTTTTCAACAAAATCAAGAAACCCTTTCTTTAAAATAGCCCTTATTCCATTTACATTCCATGAAATTAATTTCACAAAGATCTACAACCTCTAATTAAATATGTATCTGAAGCCTATCATAAGCCAAATAAATATTATCTTTTTTTAAATAATCAAATTCTTCATGCATTATATCATGTGCTATGTGCGTAAAATAAGCAACTTTAGGTTTTATTTTTTTAACCTCATCAGTAGCATCATCAAAATTCAAATGACACGGATGAGATTTAATTCTTAAAGCATCTATTATTAATACATCTAGTTCCTTTAAATATTTATAAGAAATATCTGGAATAAACTTAACATCAGTAAGATATGCTATATTTTTTATCCTATATCCCAAACTAATTATATCACCATGCAGTAAGGGAATTGGAATTATTTCTATTCCTCTAAAAATAATTGGCTTTAATTCTGTTGCTAAATTGGAAATAATATTAGCTTTGCCACTTAAAGATATTTTTGACGTAAAATTATGTGGAAAAGCATTTTTAATATGTTGCATAGTACTTTCCCGGGCATATATATTTAAAGGGAAATTTCTTGTATAAAACTTAATATCATCAAGACCCATAATATGATCATAGTGTTCATGAGTATACAAAACTAAATCAATACTAGAGATATTTTCTCTTAAAAGCTGAGTTCTAATATCAGGACCTGTATCAATCAATATGTTAATTTCACGCACATTAAGGAGTAATGAACTTCTAAGCCTTTTATTTTTAGTAGAATCTGAGTTACATACCCTACAATTGCAATTTAACATAGGGACACCACTCGATGCACCTGTTCCTAAAAAAATCCCCAACACACTATTTCCACTTCACCTCTTAAGGTATCTCATTATACAACAATAAACTAAAAGAATAAAAGAAAACCCAATTTCTATACAAAAGTAAAATATAAATAATATAATCTAATTTCAAAGCACATCTCTACTTTATCAGACAATAGTTAGTTAGTTATATAACCTAAAATTCTTATTTGAAAGGATGTATTTTATAAACTATTTTGTAAATAACATTTTTATGCTTATAATTACTTAAGGAAAAAGTATTTTATGAATGAACAATTTTATGAGATTATATTCTTACTAAGCTTTAGCATATTCTTAATCATAAATTTTTTCAATTTTAAAAGAGAATTTTCTTATGAAGATTGCTTAATAATTTTACCAGGGATATTTTTTATAATAAATCTATATCTGATAGAAGTTAAACCGATTATGCTGTATGTTTGGACCCTATTTTTAGTTTTCTTAATAATCATTATCATTAAAAATATAAAAACAATACTATTTAGAAGAAAAATAACAAACAGAAAAACTAATAAATTTAGGATAATAATTTACTTTATATTCTTTAAAGGAATATTAATAATTCCTTCAATAATGGTTTTACTAATAGCTACATTATTTTCCTACATTGGTTTCTTTACAAATTATCCAGAAGATATACGCTCTAGCTACAAAATAGGTTTTACTAAAATTAAAGATTATACGAATAAGCTAAGTATATCAGTTTGGTATCCAACAAGCCTAACTCTTGGTCTTAAAGGTCAAAATCCTTTTATTTACTATAAGTTTAATCCATTTTTCATCAATGAAATGAATTATATACCAAAATATACAAATGTATATAAAGATGCTTTTATTAGCAACAATCAAAAACTATATAATAGTGTATTTATTATACTACCTTCTCACTCTCATGATTCAATGTTTAAATCATTAGTACATAGACTAGTTAAGAAAGGGAATGTTGTCTATTTATACTCACCCAAATATCAAGCCTATTTTACTGATGACTTTATTAAAAATAATGATAATAGCTTGATAACTGATATTTCAAACAAAGCCATTAAATATTTAGTAGAACCTATAAAAATTTTAAATGAAAGAAAAGATAAAACATCTGAAGTTACTGAAATTCAAAAGATTATTGAACTCATTAAGTCTACTCAAAAACTAGAATTTTTGGATTTAAAGATGAATTTGAATAAATTAACATTAATTACAATTGGAAATCAAGCAAATATTGCGAATTCAATTATTAACAATAATAAAGAGATAAAAAAATATATAAATATTGGGGGAAAGCCTCAAAACTTAAATAAAATAAAAACTTTACAATTATTAATAAAACAAGATGAAAATGAATTAAAAGAAAATCAAATAAATTCATCTTCTATAAAAGTTATAAACATGACTAATATTGGAGAACTTTCTGATTTCATATTTAGTAGAAGTTATTTAAAAAGTTTTAATTTTTTTAAAGACAAAGAATTAATGCTACCAAGATTTAATTTTGTTATTAAAGAAATAAACAAATTTATTGAAGAAAGAGGATTTTAAAAATGTCAAAAAAATCTATATTCTTAGTAATATCAAAAATCTTAATATTATTAACTGTAAAGGGTTACTGCGAAGATGAAATAATTGAAATAAGTACTGAAATAGAAAAAGAAAAGTATATTCCTTTTCTTTTAAGCAAAGGAATAAGCGAAGTAGAAGATCTTGTGAAATATACATTAAAAATGAATCCTTACCTTGAATCAGAATATGTTCGAGTAATTGCACAAACCTATATAGATGAAGCCTTAATCGAAGGGATAAATTATGACATTGCTTATGCACAAATGTTACTTGAAACAGGAATTTTAAAATTTAATGGTGTTGTTTCTAAGGAGCAATATAATTTTTCAGGAATAGGAGCTACTGACAATTTTACAAAGGGAAACTCCTTTTCGAATATTAAAGAAGGAATCAGAGCACATATTCAACACTTAAAAGCTTATGCTTCAAGTCAAGATATAAATTCCAATATGGTCGATCCTAGATTTTACCTTGTAAAAAGAGGTTCTGCTCCAACCATATATGATCTTACTGGTAAATGGGCTAAAGATAAACTTTATGACAAAAAATTAAAAAAAATATTGCTTAGATTATTAGAATTTAATAATGCAAAAAGCTAAAGATATTACATTTAAAATCTTAGAATTCGTATACAATAAATACAATAAGAGAGAATTCGTTCATCCCGATCCCCTAGAATTTTTGTACAATTACACAGAAAAAGAAGATATTGAACTTGCGGGCCTTATTAGCTCATCATTAGCAATTGGAAAAGTTGAAAAAATATTAGAGGCAATTAATAAGATTTTAATCCCGTTAGGAACAAAACCTTCAAAAAAACTTAAAAAGTTTAATAAAGATGACTTAAAAATAATATACAAAGATTTTATTTACAGATTTTTTAAAGCAGAAGACATTATAAAATTAATGATGGCTATTAAAGGAATACAGGAAAAATACTCAACAATTGAGAATATTTTCTATGATATTTACAAAAAGAATGGGAATTTTATATCAAGCCTAGATATACTAATAACCTATATGGAAAAAATTAATGGAGAGTCCTTTGGTTTATTGGTTCCAAGACCTTCAAAGGGAAGTGCATGTAAAAGATTATTTTTATTTTTAAGATGGATGATAAGAAAAGATGAAATTGATTTAGGAATATGGAACAAATTTAACCCCTCAAACTTAATAGTTCCAATGGATACTCACATGACAGATATATCTTTTAAATTATTTAATCTTAAATATAATAAAAATGTAAACCTTAAGAAGGCAATAGAAGTAACACAATATTTCTCAAATAGTAATAAAAATGACCCTGTCAAATATGATTTTTCATTAACTAGGTTCGGAATCAATAGAAAACTTAAAAAAGAAGATTTATTTATAAATATTCTAAAGCTTTAAAATCAATTATTTACAAAAAGATAAAATAATAAGCTTAGTAAAAGAATATAACAATAAAGATACATTATTAACCAAGCTTTAATTGATTTCAATTTCAAGCTCTAGATATAAAATTAACTAATTTATAGCTTATAATATCAAAAATACAAAAATAAATATATAAAACACAAAGCATAAGAAGTAAAAATAAGTGGACAGAATCAGGATAACAAACAATAATTTCAGTTATACTATTCATAACTTTATACTAAAAACACATATTTCCCAATATACAGGACATAAAATAAATTAAAATCTTCAAAAATAATCTATTTAAAAGAACTGCCTAAAATCTTAATTCCTTCAACTGTTAAATATAAATTAAAGACAAAATCTACACTTATTAAAGGTAAAATTAAGTTAGCATTGCCTCCCGTAATTATCAAACTAAATTTTTTCTTATGCTCCCTAATAAGATCATAATAAACTCCTTCTATTAAATATTTGTACTGATAAATTATGCCACTATTGACACTAGAAATTGTTGAAATTCCTAACAATTCTCTTGGTGTTATAAGATCAAATTCATTTAAAAGATATGCACTCTTAATTAATGCATTAAAATTTGTTAAAGGGCCTCCATTAATAATCCCTCCAAGTATCCCATCTGCCCTGGTGACAGCAAAAATAGTACAAGCCGTTCCAACGTCTACTACTAAAGCATTATCAAGATTATAAAGCTCAATGGCGCAAATAAGATTTGCAAAAATATCTGATCCTAATAAAAATTGACTACCCTTATAAGGGTTAAAGCTTATATCATAATTCAAGTCAAATCTAATAAAAAAAGGAATTACCTTATAAAGATAATCAATAACATTTATTAATATATTGTCAATAATTGGTACAACACTACTTATAAATACTTTATTAACTCTAAAATCAAATTTCAATTTAAGAAATTCATAAATTTCATCAAAAGTTAAATCATGTCTTGTTTTAAGCTTACAAAAGATTTTAATTTTATCTTCGCTATATAATGCAAAAGATATGCTTGTATTCCCAACATCAACTATTAACTGTATTTTATCAAAAATATTATTCATCAATATTTCTAGTTATCTTAATATCATCAAATCTTAATAAAACATTTGTATCTTCTTCCTTTTTAGGAGTTATTTTTAATACCAACATCTTGTTACTAGGATAATATCTCCATCCATCTGAATATCTATAAAATTGAGGGTCCGTATGCCAATTAATACCCCTAAATCTAACCAAAGTAGGATTTAAAATACCCTTGAAGAAAAAATATCCAGGAGAATTTAAACTACGATTAAAATTAAGAGAATAACTAACATTAGATATATTGTAACTTGAAATTTTTGACGCTCCATACACCCAATTTCCAATACCAAGGCTTGGAATCAAGGTAAACTTTGGAAGATAATCATTATCTACAATATCAGCGTAATAAGCCTCATAAGGTACTTTATCAACTTCCTTGCTCATTAAAGCATAATAAATAGCATTCAAAGAAAGTTTAAATATTAAATCATCGCTTATCTCATAAGCCAATCTTTTAAGTAATCCGGCAACCTTTAATGTATATTCGAAATCCCAAGATAAATTATTTTTATCAACAGGTATATAAGCCCTTCCATTATTAGACACAAGAAATAAACTAGATATAAAATTACCCAGTTCTTTTTTAAATTTTTCAATAATAAAATTATCATTATTCAATTTTAAAAATACAATATAATTAGATAACACATTATACGCTTGTACCACATTAAACCCAGAATTCAATATTATTTCTGGCTTCTTTAAAATATTTAATGCCTCATTAAAAAGAGAAATATTCTCAGATAAGAAAATCTTTTCTAAAAGAGAAGAATCTTCTTTCAAATACCCTAAAAGTTTATCTGACTCTAAAGAATCAATAAAAGTTTTATTTACAGATAAATAGTTAAAAAACTTATCTAACTTTTCTCCGTCAACATAATAACTTGAACTCAAATAAGTTAAATTATGTTCATTCAGATTCATTAAAAATTCAAGTTTGGGAAAAATATTCCCATGATCTAGTCTTGTAAAAGATTCTGCCAAAAGATAAACAAATATATCTTCATCAAAAGAATATACATTACCTTTAAGCCATCCACCCTGTTTAATACTAAAAGTTGACTCACTAATCCACGAATTATATGCCTTATTCTTAAATCTAACTATTGCAGAGTCAAATACACCTTTTTCTACCTCCTTAATTGTTTCATACACAACAGGAGAACTTATATCTAAAGAAATGCTTCTAAATTCCTCTTTAGCTAGAATTTCTTCTGATTTCTCAATTTCTTTAATCAAATCTCCAATCTTAAAAATTTCTTGAGGGCTAATTAGAATTTCTCTCTCGTTAATCTGAGTCTTATCTCCTAAAAAAACTTCAAAATAAGAATCCCTATTCTTAATTAAAACATTTTGATCAAAAAAAATTTGATAATCACTTTCAATTTCATAGTTTAGTATCAACTTCTTAGAAAGATTTGAACTAATGCTAAATCTATTCTCTGAATCAAATAAAAATAGCAAGAAAATATTATTCTCAAAATAAACATAAATTTCATTATCTTGAAATTTATAAGAAACAGGATGAAGATAGAGTTTACTATCAGGAATAATAAGTGGATTTTCTTTAGATAAATTTATCTTCATTCCTCTTACAATAAAAGTAAGATTATCCAAAACATATTTATTATCTTCAACTTTATTATTAACTAAAATTTTTAAATCTTTTAATAAAAATACATTTAAACTTAAATCTCTAAATTGAATAAAAACAATAAAAAATAAAACGAGTATACCTATTAATAAATTTAAAAAACTTATACTCAAATATTTCTTCATACTACTAAATTTTAGTTATAAAGGATTAAAATATCAATCTCAGTTGTATAAAAGCAAAAAACTTAATAAAATTAATCGGAGCACAGCTTATTTAAATAGGAGTAAATATAAATGAAGATTCCAAAAAATCATATACCAGGAACAAATCCATATAAATCTCTGCCTAAAAAGCCCATGATCGAATCAAATAAAAAAATATCAAAAAAACAAGAGCAAATAAATTCAGAAATAATGAAATCACAAGAAAGAATACTAAAGTTATACATGAGAAGATTGCAAAAAAAAGATCAAATAATGCTCCAAAATTTTATCATCGAAGGATATAAAGTTGGTTCTAAGATTTTCAATAATCTTCCAAAGATTCTAAGAGAGATAATAACTATAATGAACTTAGAATCCTTAAAAATACTACTTAAAAATACAAAAAATCCTTTCAAAATACTTTATATAAAGTTTTCTATTTGGACACTAAATAAACTATTAAAATCTTTTAACAATTCAAAATGTAAATCAAGATAAACTGCCTAGAAAACAAGAAAAAAATGAGAAATTAACAAAAGTAGTAAATTTACTATTTGAAAAGTTTTAAAATATTAACTATTCTTCCTGCTTTAAAAATTTCTCAATACAAAAATAAAATTAAATTTTAAACTTTAAGCTACACCTCTTAATTAATAACAAATTCTAAAACAGAAAAATCATCTCTAAATTTATTATATTTAGATAGGCTAAGCATACTCTCATAAAGATGCATTAAAATAAAATCATCCATGATCTGTGTATTTTCTTTAATTATTTCACAAAAATCATCAATAGACATTATTAAATTTTTTTTATTCTCAATTTCATATACACCATCACTAAAGAGTAATAAATGCGAACTTCTATTTAAAAAGAAGCCACTCTCTTCACAAGAATATCCATCTTTTTCTATTCCAAGAATCATCCCCCTAGTCTTACTAGTCTTAAGGAAAATATTATCTCTAGAATTTATAACAACAGCAGGAGGAGCTCCTGCTGATGAAAATCTAAGGTGCTTCGTACGTATATTTAATACACCATACCACAGCGAAATAAACATATCACTTCTAAACTTAAAAAAATAATTATTAACATATTCTAAGACTTTAGAAGGATTAATAGCATTATTGCTCATAACATAAGAATCAATAACATTTGAAACACTAATAGATAAAATCCCAGAACCCAGTCCATGTCCTGAAATATCTATCAAATAAATTACTAATTCATCATCATTAACAAAATAATAATTAAAAAAATCACCTCCAATTTTCCCTGAAGGAATAAAAATCCAATTGGTACTAAAAAACTCGTTCTGTATTTTATCAGGCAATAAGTTTTCAATGTAGGTTCCAACCTTAACTAATTCACTCTCAAGGTATTCTCTCTCTTCAAGTATTAGGTCTAAATATTTTTGTCCCTGCTCTATCCCTTTTTTCTTTTCAATAAAACTACTTATCCTAGTCTCCAATACTAATAAATCTAAACTTTTTAAAAAATAATCATCTACTCTTTCTTCAATAAAAATTGAAATAATATCCTTTCTAGTTATATTAGAAACAATAATAACTGGAATTGCCTCATAAAGACTATTTTTTTTAATGCCTCTAAGCAAATCTAGAATTAGATGAACATCCATCTCTGAACAAAAATCAAGAATAATTAAATCATAAAAATCACTACAAAGTAGTGTATTGAAAAAGCCAACAGCATCTACAGATATAACATGATATTTTAATGTAAAATATTTTGTAACATTATTACTGTAAATTTTATCCTCAGAAAAAATTAATATTTTATGCCTATCCTTATTTAAGACATGTCTAATTATATGTTCAGAAGAAATATTTAAATTCTCAAGTTCAACCTCTGTAAAAGATATCATTGATGCAATCTTAAAAGAAATAGCCCTTAAAAAAGCAACTCCAGCATCTTTGATTCCACTATAATTCATAGAATTATTTATTAATTCTAAAGATAAATACAAATAAGAAATTAAATCACATTTCATACTTTTAATAAAAAAGTTACCTATTTTTAACTCTTCAGAAGTTTCAAGTTCTTCCTTAAATTTATTGGAGATTTCTAAAGTTAATCCAAGATAATTTGTAATATCATCATAAAAATATCTAGGAGTCTCTTTATAAAGCTCATAAGAATAAGTACTTATTAGTAAAAAAACCTTTTCTAATTTTAAATTAAATTCATTTAATATACTAACAACACTAATGCTATTCATCTATCGTTAATCCAACCTTTGAAACAGGCAATAAAATATCATGACCAAAAGCATTCCTAGAAATTTTAACTATCATAGGCCCTTGCCTCCTTTTATATTCACTACCAGAATAAAGACTTAATACTTTTGTTACCAATTCTTTTCCAAAAGCATTATATAGCAAATCTAAGGGTTCATTCTTAATCAAATATCTAATCAATATATCATCAAGAACTTCATATATAGGAAGAGAATCAGTATCCTTTTGTCCAGGCTTTAACTCAGCAGAAGGTTCTTTTAAAATAATATTAGTAGGAATTACATCTCTACCCTCTCTTATATTAATATGTTTTGCAAGTTCATACACATCACATTTAAATAAATCGCCGATTAAAGTAATCCCTCCACAAGAGTCTCCATAAAGCGTGTAATAACCAACAGCAATCTCACTTTTATTACCAGTATTTAAAAGTAAGGACATATTTGCATTACTATAAGACATTAAAAAAAGACCTCTAAGTCTTGCCTGTAAATTTTCTTCAGTAATTCCATTTGTATTGAAATACCCATTAAAAAATTTTAAAGTAGTTGAAAACACTATTTCAATAGGCATATCAAGCAACTTAAATTTTAATTCTCTAGCTAATTCCTCTGCATCAGAAACAGATTCTGATGATGAAAACTTACTAGGCATAGAAATACCAACAACTTTATCAGAACCTAAAGCAACACAAGCAATATAAGCAACGAGAGCAGAATCAATACCTCCTGAAATACCTAAATGAACTTTATCAAATCCAGTAAGATACACATATTCCCTTAAAGCATTCACTAATGCTAAAATAACCTTATCAAGAATTAAAGAATGAGAATCAAGTTCTAAATCATGAAATCCTTCATTTAATAAAATATCTTCTTCAAACTCTTTAGCTTGAACTAATTTACCATGCTTGTTAATAAAAAAACTTAATCCATCAAATACAATAGAGTCATAGACACCACATAAGTTGGCATAAGCAACCTCTATATTATTTTCAATAACTAATCTTTCAAAAAAAGAAAGCCTTAAGTTATTTTTTTCTTTAGTAAAATAAGATTTTGATGGTATTAAAAGATATTGAATATTTTCAAAACAAGCACTAAAATCATAGTTGAACCCTCTAAATAAAAGCTCATCCTCAAAATTTAAGACGGTAATGCTTTGTCCCTTATATTCAAATAATATTGGGATATTAATTTCTCTGGTTGTTAATATAAATTCATGATTGTTTACTACAGATATACAGTCTACTAACCTTCCATCGTAAAAATCATAATGTCCAAATACAACACAAATTCTACTATCAACCTGATTTTTTATAAAATCAAGGCAATCAAGATTTTTTTTCAAAATTTCTGGCCTATGTAACAAATTTTTATATTCACTATAAACAAAAAACATAAAAGGAAGAAGTAAAATATCAACATTATTCTGCAAAGCATATTCACAAACTTTTTTAAATTCATTCAAAGTTTCTTCAAACTTAGAAATTCTGTGTCTTATCTGAGCTATACATATTTTCACAAACTAAATCATAAGCAATAAAAGAAAAAATTACAATAAAAACTATTTTACATCCAATAATCTTTCAATTACCTCCCCCCCCCCACTTATACTCATTGGAGTAATCTTAGAGAATCATACCTACATACTACTCTAATTTCTCTATCTACCAAAAACTTAGTAAAATTCCATCTAATATCTGCCTTAAACTCTTGAAAAGATTTTTTTGTTAAATAATTTATAAAAAGGATGTGCACTCTCACCATTAGCCTCAATCTTAGAAAAAATAGAAAATGAAAACATTATAAATTATTTGACAAAATCTTAGAATTTCCTCATTTGCTCGAGGTTCCTGCAGACCAAATTGCTTAAAAGGAAATCCTAATATAAAAAGCCTCTCCTTTTTACATTCTATAAATCATTTCAAGATCTTGATACTGACTTGTACAAATACAATTACTTGCCAAAGTTACAATAAGTAATACTTTTGTGCATATAATTTGAAATAGAAATCTCAGGCTCAGACGCAAATCTTACCCTAAAATCATAAATACCTACAATATCCCTCCCCCACAAATATTTTTAAACTTATAGATACTGATTTAAATAAAGGAATAAATATTTTTATTTTGACAAGAAAATACACATAAAAATTCTTTAATTTCAAAATATGTGTAAATACTATACTAATATGATTGAATAGTCAAACTTCATTCTTTTAAAAGCAATCAAAATGAATCAAATTAATCAAAAAATCTTTAAATAAAAAATTTGTAAATTATTCCCTTTAAAGATAAAATACTTTACTAAAGGAGGCTCACATGGAAGAAAATAACAAAGACGAAGAATCTGGAAAGACAAAAGAACAAGGAAAAGATACACTCCCAAATAAAGAAAACTCCAATATGGAGAAAAAAATTACTGAACTAGAAAATGAAATCTCAAATATAAAAGATTTATATCTAAGAAAACAAGCAGAATTTGAAAATTTCAGAAAAAGACTTGAAAAAGATAAAGATAATTTCATTAAATTTGCAAATGAAAACATAATGAAAGACATAATTAATTTTCTTGACAACTTAGAAAGAGCAATAGATTCATCAAAAAAATCAAAGGATCTTGATACTTTGCTATCAGGAATTAGCATGATCGAAAGTGAAATACTTTCTAGTTTTGACAAAAAATATAACTTAAAAAAATTTGGAAACATTGGTGATGTTTTTGATCCAAGCCAGCATGAGGCAATAAGCATAGAAGAAAAAAAAGATATTAAAGACCCAGAAATAATAGAAGTATACCAAAAAGGATACTGCTACAATGATCGCGTATTAAGAACTGCAAAAGTTAAAGTTGCGCAAAGCAAAAACTAACATAAAAATAAAAGGAGGTTATATATGGGAAAAATAATAGGAATTGACCTAGGAACAACAAATTCATGTGTAGCTATAATGGAGCATGGAAAGCCTGTTGTAATACAAAATTCAGAAGGAGGAAGAACCACGCCATCAATCGTAGCCTATACAAACAAAGGTGAGAGACTTGTAGGACAGGTTGCAAAGAACCAAATGGTTACAAATCCTGAAAATACAATATATTCAATAAAAAGATTTATGGGTAGAAGGTTTGAAGAAGTTGCAAGTGAAATCAAGATGGTTCCTTATAAAGTAGAAAAGGGTAAAAATGGAGATGCTCGTGTAAACATTTCTAACATAAAGAAACAAATGTCACCTCCAGAAATATCAGCCGCAACTCTTACAAAAATGAAAGAAACAGCCGAGGCTTATTTAGGAGAAACCGTAACTGAAGCTGTAATTACTGTTCCTGCTTATTTTAACGATGCACAAAGACAAGCAACAAAAGATGCAGGCAAGATTGCAGGTCTTGATGTTAAAAGAATTGTAAATGAACCTACGGCTGCAGCTCTTGCTTATGGAATTGAGAAAAAGCATGAAGAAATAGTTGCTGTTTATGACCTTGGTGGGGGAACTTTTGATATCTCAATACTTGAGCTTGGAGATGGTGTTTTTGAAGTTAAATCAACGAATGGTGATACACATCTCGGTGGTGATAACTTTGACGATGAAATAATTAAACATTTAATTAATGAATTTAAAAAGGATAGTGCTATTGATCTTTCAAATGATAAAATGGCACTTCAAAGACTTAAAGAAGCATCTGAAAAGGCAAAAATCGAACTTTCTGGTGCTCAAGAAGCATCAATCAATCTTCCATTCATTACAGCAGATTCAAATGGACCTAAACACTTACAATACACTTTAACAAGAGCAAAATTCGAACAGATGGTAGATCACTTAGTACAAAAAACAAAGGAACCATGCCTTAAAGCTATTAAAGATGCTGGTCTTAAATCCTCTGATATAAATGAGGTAATACTAGTTGGAGGGTCTACAAGGATACCAGCTATTCAAAAAATTGTAAAAGAAATATTTGGACAAGAACCAAACAAGGGTGTAAACCCTGACGAAGCTGTTGCAATAGGAGCTGCAATTCAAGGTGGAATCTTGACAGGTGAAACTAAAGATATGGTATTGCTTGATGTAACACCTCTTTCTCTAGGTATTGAAACTCTAGGTGGAGTCATGACAAAATTAATTGAAAGGAATACTACAATTCCTACAAAAAAAAGTCAAGTCTTCTCAACAGCAGCTGACAACCAAACTTCTGTAGATATTAAAGTTCTACAGGGTGAGCGTGAAATGGCAGCCCAAAACAGAATACTCGGTAATTTCATTCTTGACGGTATACCATCAGCACCAAGAGGGATTCCACAAATTGAAGTTAGCTTTGACATTGATGCTAATGGAATAGTACACGTTTCTGCTAAAGATATGGGAACTGGAAAAGAACAAAAGATTCGAATTGAATCATCATCAGGACTATCTGAAGATGAGATTGAAAGAATGGTAAAAGACGCTGAAGCTCATGCCGAGGAAGATAAAAAGTTAAAAGAAGGTATCGAAGCTAAAAATACAGGGAATTCTTTAATTTATCAAACAGAAAAATCTCTTAAAGAACATGGAGACAAAATTACAAGTCAAGACAAACAAGCTATTGAAAATAAAATTAAGGAACTTAAAGACGCTCTAGAAGGGTCTGAAGTATCTTTAATCAAATCAAAAACAGAAGAACTTCAACAAGCTTCTTATAAAATAGCTGAGGTAATGTATAAAGATGCTCAAGCCAATGCAGAAAATCAAGGAAATACTCAAAACAATACAGGTAGTGAAAGCAAAGAAGCTGATTACGAAGTTGTTGATGAGGATAAGGGGCAGTGAAAAGGGATTATTATAAAATTTTGGGGCTCTCAAAAGGAGCCTCAAAAGATGAAATCAAGAAAGCATATAGAAAAATAGCAATCAAATATCATCCTGACAAAAATCAGGGCAATAAAGAAGCAGAAACTCTCTTTAAAGAAGCTACAGAAGCTTACGAAGTTCTAGGAGATGACAATAAGCGTGCTCAATATGATAGATTTGGGCATACAGCTTTTGAAAGTGGAGGATCTGGGTTTAGTGGTTTTTCCAGTGGATTTGGAGGATTTTCAGACATTTTTGAAGATTTTGGAGATATTTTTGATTCATTCTTCACTGGAGGACGCGGGAAAGAAAATAACAGGCAAAGTACAAAAGGCAAAGATATACCATATCAAATAGAAATATCACTTGAAGATGCTTATTTTGGATACAAAAATAATATTAATATCACAAGAGAAAAACTATGTGAATCATGCTTTGGGAAAAAATCTGAAAAAGGAACAAGTCCTTCAATGTGCAATATGTGTAATGGCAGCGGTCGAGTAATGCAAGGAGGGGGATTTTTTAGGGTAACAACAACATGCCCAAAATGCCATGGAAAAGGAAAAATAATATCAAACCCATGCAGGTCATGCAAAGGAAAAGGAAGTTTTACAAGTCAAGAAACAATTACTCTCAATATTCCACCAGGAATTGATGACTCACAACAAATCAAAATGAGAGAAAAAGGAAGTATAAATCCTGACAATCAAAAATATGGAGATCTTTATGTAAGAGTTTTAATAAAACCTCACAGAATTTTTAAAAGAAATGGAAAAGATCTATATGCAGCTCTTCCAATAAGCTTTACTCAAGCACTTCTTGGTAAAGAAGTAAAAATAAAAACAATATCTGAAAAAAAGATCACAATTAAAATTCCAAAGGGCACAGAAAATGATGAACAAATTATTATTAAGAATGCAGGCATGCCGATATTACAAACAGAAAAATTTGGAAATCTAATTCTAGTGACTAAAATAAAAATTCCTAGAAATCTAAGTTATAACGCTATTAATTTACTGGAAGCCTTAAGCCAAGAAATTAAAGACTTTGATGAGGTAAGCTTAAGTAAAATTTAATATTAATATGTATATTACACATGCTAATTCCATCATTGAAAGTATAAAAAACAATAAAGGGCTTGAATTATATATATCAAAGACAAGTCCAAAAATAAAAAACATTGAAGAATTAGCTAAGAGACACAACATAAAGGTAATAAAAGTTAAAGATATCACAAAAATAATTAGAAACAATAATCACAGAGGATTTGCCTTAAGACTAAAAAATTTAAAACCCAAAAATATAAAAACTGGCAATAAAAGTTTAGAAAAATTTTTAAAAGAATTTCAACAAAAAAATAATATATTTATACTAATATTAGATGGAATCGAAGATCCTCAAAACCTTGGAGCAATTCTCAGGACATCAGAACAATTTAGCATTGATCTTGTTATTCTTAGCCAAAGACGAAGTGCTAAAGACAACTCAACCGTATTACGCATTAGTTCTGGAGCAAGTCAATATGTCAATAAAATATCAATTCCTAACCTAAATAATGCAATAAAAATTTTAAAAAAAAGCGGATTTTGGATATATGCCAGTGATACTAAAGGAAAAACAATAAATAAAATTAAAATAAATGATACTAAAATTGCATTAATTATGGGAAATGAAAGTAAAGGAATTCACAAGCTTATTAAAGAAAATTCTGACTTTTTAGTTAAAATTCCAACTAGTGGAAAAATAGATTCACTAAATGTATCTGTCTCAACAGGAATTTTAATATTTGAAATCAAAAGGCAACTTAACTTACTTTAGATAGTTATCGAATATAAAATAAATAACAATAATATCTTTAAATAAAACTAACACCTAATATAAATATTAAGAAGTATTTAAAAATAGGAGCTAAGAATAACACAAAAAATGTACTTCAGAAGAATTACCAATACTATAAAATACCACAACAAAAAATTGAAATAAAGTATAAAAAGTTCCAATTAAAATAAGCCAAAAACATGCTTCAAATTTTCAATATCAATTCTCCAAATAAAATAAAAATGTAAAAGAACCTATGTATCTTCCTTTACTTGAATATCCAATTAAAATGTAGAATAAAGCAAATAAAATATATATATTAAAAATGATAATGATAAATATCAAGTAAAGATACAACTAAAATAGAAACAAAATATAAAAATGTTAAAAGCTCTAAATATAAGAATAAAAAAAAGAGTAAAATCATAACATAAAAGATTAAAAATACTTCTAGGTTGCATATAGAATATCGTCATTATTAAAATCTTATATCTTAACCTCTATCCCCCCCCCCTCCTTTTTTTAATTTTTAGAAAAACTAAAATAAAAACTAATACACTATATAAGGAAATAAAGATTTAAAACTAATTTAGAAAACAAAGAATACTGTGGTTATGTGCATACCTAATACACACAAAAATCAAAGATTATAAAGCCATACAAATGATATAGTACCTATCCACATATCATAACATCCAAAAACAATTTTATTTTAATTCAAGCAAATAACCAATGGTATAAATTTCATAATTAACCTAAAAAATTTCTCATTTCAACAGAAGCTATAAACCCTTCAGCTGCTGCTGTAATGGCCTGTGCATAGAGCTTATTGTTAGCATCTCCACATGAAAATACTCCATCAACACTTGTCTTAACACGATCTTGAGTTACAATATATCCATCCTCATCAAGCTCTAAAAATCCCTTTAAAAACTCTGTGTTTGGCTTATATCCAACAGCAATAAATATACCACATACACTTAATACAAAAGTAAAATTATTTTTATTATTCAAAATTTGTATTCCAGATACAGAATTATCTCCCTTAACTTCAATAGCTTCACAGTTATACAAAATCTCAATATTAGATATTTTTTCAACATTCTTCTTTAACATATAAATAGCCTTCAAATAATCCTTTCTTACAATAACATATACTTTTGATACCAATTTACTCAAATAAATAGCTTCTGAAATTGATGTATTGCCTCCTCCAATTACTGCAACATTTTTCCCTCTAAAAAGATGTCCATCACAAATTGCACAAGCAGAAATACCCCTATTCCAAAACAAATCTGCATTTTTGAGCGTATCAAGTCTCTTAGGTGATGCTCCTACTGCAATAATAACAGTTTTACTCTTATAAACATAATTATCAGTAAATAGACAAAAAATATTATCTTTCTTTTCTATAAATCTTACAGTTTCAGGATAAGTAGTAGCCCCTAAATTAACTACCTGCTTATTCATATTCAACATCAGTTCTCTTCCATTTATACCATTCTTAAATCCTGGATAATTATATACCTCTGTAGTTGTTGTAAGCTGTCCTCCAGGTTCTGGACCTTCTAAGACAACCGTTTTATATCCACTCATAACAGTATAAATTCCAGCTGTAAGCCCTGCAGGGCCTGAGCCTACAATTATTACATCTTCAATAGAATTTATTTCTTTTCTTACATTATTTTTACCAGTACGCCTTTTTAAATCAAGTGTTTCAAACTCTAACATAAATATTTCAGCCTCTCTCTAACCTTTTTGCAAATACACTACTAAAATTAATTACTATAAAACAAATTTATCATATAGTATACTAAAATATTTGGGACGCTTTTAAAAGAAAGCCAAGATTAATCTCTAATACAGAACATGGGATATAAATTCCAAAATTACTTAAAACATAAGGTGATACTTCGCCAAAATTTCCAACACAAAAGTCATTTACTAAAATTTCAGCTCTTCTTCCTTCTATATAACGTATTTCTTTAGATTCTATTAGCCTATATTCAATATTTAAATAATAAAAGAGCGACGAAACTAAAGAATTAATCTCATTAAATGTAAAATCTTTATCTGCCATCAGAAAAGCCAAATTATCACACGTTACAGAACCCTCAGGACTACTTGGTTCTCTTAAAGCTACCTTGCCAATTTCAAAAATCTTATGTGGATAAGGAAAATTAGAACTAATACTTTCAGATTTAAGCAAATCAGAGACTATAGAGCCCCTAATATACTCATATTTTTCTGTCATTGGATTATCAATACTTAAAAAGAATTCTTCCATATTATAATTATTTAAATTTTCAATAAGATCCTTTCTAGATCCTAGATAGTTATAAATCATTTCCTGAAACCCCATTCCAATCATTAAAGACCTAATCTTTCTTGAAAATTCTTCTATCTGAGTAAGTCTACCTACGGTAAACCTTTTAGGAAGCTCTGGTTTAAAATTATCCAATCCCCTTGCTATCATTATTTCTTCAACAGCATCAACTTCATGAAGAAAATCATTCCTGTAAACAGGAGGTTCGATGCGAATTTTGTCTTTATATTTAGAATCACCTGTTTTAGAAGAATAAGCAAATGCAGATACCCCTATTTTTTTCAAGTCAAGACACATCTCATCTGCTGTTAATTTACTACCAAGCATTCTATTAACATTATCAACACTAATTTCCAGATTGTCTTGGAAATAGAAAGGACAAACTATTTCTTTACCAAGTAAAGTTTCCTTAGGAAAAATTGTCCTCACTGGGAAAATCTTAAAATCCATATCATGTAAATCACAAGCAACAACTGACAAAGATAACAAAGTAGCCTCAATATTTACCCCTGTAACCTCAATAAATAAATCAGTATCACCCACCTTTAAAGCCCCAACATCATTAGAATTGATTATTGGGGGATAAGATAGGGTTTGCCCCTTATTATCTACTAATAAGGGATATCTATCCCAATATTCAAGAATTGATGAATATTCTATTCCCTTAGGATGCTTTTTATTGATTTCCAAAATAGACATCTTGCTTTCCATACCTAAAGGAATAAACTTATAATTATAGTCACAGGCAATATAACTTATTGGAAAATCAATAAACCTTGCCGAATACATTCCCATTGCAACTCTTCTACGTTTTTGTCCATAATTTTGACAAAGTTTTTCTTGCAACTGAATTAAAGTATCAAGCATTCTTTCATCACAAATTATTCCTTTTGCTAAAAATCCAAAAACAAAAGGCCTGCTGCTAGACATCATTTCAGGATAAACCTTAATCTCACCATAGGACTTTTTTAAATCACCTGCTTTAGAGAAAAATTCAAAAAAAGGCAAACTATCAAAAAGATACGTCTTAATTTGACGTGCAAGCCCTACACAAGACCATAAATCTGGTCTATTTGTATCATTAAACTCAATTTTTATCTTATCATTTGCTTCATGAAATTTATCAACTTCAGCTTTAGCTATTTCAAGTACAGATTCAAGCTCAGAATCCGTTAAATTCTTTCCTATTTTTTTGAATAAAATACTTTTATATAATTCAACCTTTGGCATTTACCTTCCCCGTCTCAAAACAGCACTACCAATATCATGAGTAAAAAGTTCTCTTATATCATCTAAACCCAAATGCATTAAAGCCATTCTATCAATACCAATACCCCAAGCAATAACAGATGCATCAACTCCAAATGGTTTTGTAACCTCTGGTCTAAAAATACCACTACCACCTAACTCAAACCAACCAAGAATAGGGTGCTTCACATGAACTTCAATGGAAGGTTCTGTAAATGGAAAATAAGCAGGAACATATTTAATCTCAGTAGCACCAGCAAGTTCTTTAGCAAAAATTTCAAGAAGACCAAGCAGGGTATTAATATTAACATCATCTCCAATAACAATCCCTTCTGTTTGGTAAAAATCGACTCCATGAGTAGCATCAACTTGATCATACCTGAAACACCTAACAACTCCAAAATATTTACCAGGATTTTTTGCATTCATTAATTTCTTTGCTGATAAAACTGTACCATGAGTTCTTAATACCAACCTCTTTGAAATACTTTCGTTAAAATCATATCTCCATCCTCTTGATCCTGTATCAAATCCATCTTCATGAGCAGACTTAACATTAGAAAAATAAGGCTCTGGCAGGAATTTTATTGAATTTGGTTCTCTAATATAATAAACATCCCTTACGTCACGCGCAGAATGAAATTGGGGCATAAAAAGAGCATCATTGTTAAAAAATTCTGGCTCTACCAAAGGGCCATCAAATTCTTCAAATCCAAGATTTACAAGCCTATCCTTAACCTTAGCAATATATTCAGTATAAGGATTAGCCCGCCCAATAAAAGTCTTACTGGGCGTAACATTAATATTATATTCTCTAAAGATACTATTAACATAGCTCTTGTTTTTTAAAATTTCAGGTGTTAGTTTTCCAATTCGATCTTTTGGAAAATTATGTTTTATATATTCTGTCTTCACCATTATTCCAAAATCAGTGAACTCAAATTTCAAATCCAATCTTTCTATCACCTTAAATAAGGTATCACTAGCTCCTTTTCTCTTAGAAATACCAGAAATAACAAATAATTCATCTTTTGATAAATCATCTTTCAAAAGATCACCATTTTGAGCTCTTGAAAGCAATTTTTTAACTATTTTATAATCAGAATATTTCTCTAAATCCTCACCAATAATTTCTTTATCTGGACCTAAAGATAGTACTTCCTCTTTAATTAAATTACCAAATGCCCTCCCAACATCTTTAACTTCAACTCCTAATTCTTTTGACAAATCAGTAATTAAAACCTTTTTACTAGATATAAGACTTATTATTTTTTCTTCAACCAAACCATTTTTTAAAGCATCAAATCCTTTATCAGTCATACGATAAAATACATTAACCTTTCTAAAAACTTCACTAATAATACCCTTGTAAGAAAGCCACTCTATTATTTTATTTGCCTTTCCCTCATCATACTCTAAATCTTTAGAAAGACTTGAGGCAGAAATTTTATCACCCTTTTTATATCTAAGAATTACTTGTATCTCGAGAGGATGCAATGTTTTTACTATTGTCTTCTGTCTATTATCCACAAAAATACCCTTTAATCTTCACCTTTATTACTACTAATTCCAAGTTCCAAAATAAGCTCTACCTCTCCAACAGATAATTTAGTAGCTCTTGAAATTTCTGAGGCACTCCAACCCTGCCTCATAAGCTTAACAACAGAATCTCTGACTGTTTCATTATTAAGACCAACATTATCTTTATACTTAGACTCTGTTTTTACGAGAATTCCGAGCGTCTTTATTCTTTCTTCCGCAGCAAAATTTAAGTTCTCTAATCTAGTTTCTGATTTTGCAATCTTCTCTCTTATATTTCTAGTGTGTTCTAATTTATTTTCAATCTCTACTAGGATTCCCTTAAGCGCCTGAGCATTACCCAAAGCTTCTTGCGATAAATTCTTATTCACCATTAGTTCTTCTATAATAACTTTTAATTCACCAAGACTTTCCTGAAATTCTAAACTCTCTTTAACTAATACCTGCATTCTATTCTCTATTTCAATTATTAAGTCAAAATTTTTATCAACAGATTCTATGGTGGTTTTTAATATACTCTCCTTATTAATAATCCTATCATAATTATCAAAGATACGGTTCTGTTCATCTCTAATTTCCTTAAGCTTAGTTTTATAAATCTGAATTTCATCATAAGTTTCTCTAAATTTCTTATACCTATCCTTAAAGGAAGCATAAAACTCAAGAAATTGATTAAACTCCTCTCTAATATCTTTAAAGGCTGCTTGGTGAGTCTTTAAATCATTAAATATATCTAAAATATCTGACGACTGATTTTGAATATTATTAATTTCTTTATTAATTTTTTCAAATTCTTTCTTATAGTTTTGAACAAGTCCCATTTCACCAGCTAAAGATCCCCATAAATTTTCCAATTTGTCTTTGAAAGAATAAATTTCGTTAAGAATCTCATTGTTTTTCTCTAGTTCAACTTCAAGCTTCTTGTATTTTTCAACTTGAACACTTATAGTAGCATAATGGCTATCAAATTCCTCTCTCAAATCAGCCTTATATGAAATCAAATCACTTTTAACTTTATCAAGAAAATGACCAAACTCACTATCATAATCCAATATCTTCAACTTAAACTGAGAAACATCATCCTCTATTCCTTTAATCATCTTCTCATACATACTCTTAAGTTCAACTTCCATCTGATTAACACGAATATTCAATCCATCTTTCAAAACTCTAATTTCTTCTTCTGAGTAACTAAAACTATTCCTAATTTCATTTTCAAATGAAATATAATCCTGTCTTATTGAATTGGAAAAAGAATCATAACTCTCCCTTATTGTTTTCTCAATATCAATCCTATAGGTGCTTAGTTTCTCAGAAATTTCTAAAATATTATTTTTCATAATATTCATTTGATATTCAAACTTATCTTTATTATCTAAAAATTTGTCCGCAATCTCTTGTTTTTCTTTTTCAAGTCTCTCAACTATCAAACCAAATTCATATTCTAATTTTTGATTAGCATCTCCTATTTTAACTTCAATATCTTGTTGCTGGCTTAAAGTCATAGCTTCCATCTGAGCTCCAATCTCTTTAATATGAAAATTAACTTTCTCGTCTAGAGATTCCATTTTAGAATCGATTACTTTTTCAATATTTAAAACTCTATCCTTAAATTCGTCTGCAATATTTTTTAAATTAATGCTAGAGCTGTTTTTAAATTTCTTAATGTCTTCTTGCAAATTACCAAAAATTTCTTCTGTTCTTTGATCAACAGTATCTTTAATAACCCTCAATGTATTCTCAATAACAGAAATATCACTTTCAATTCTTTTTACACTTATTTCTGCAATGTCTGTTCTCTCTTCAAGTGCCTTATAGGTGCTTTCTTGCCAATTTTTCATATCATCTTTAACTTTTAAAAACCAAGAGTCAATATTGTTTTGACGATTATCTATGAATTCAATAAATTTATCAATACGACTAGCAACACTTGTTTCCATTGAATTTATTCTACTTTCTGTATCTCTTTTTCTATTATCAAATTCTCTACTAAATTCCAAGTAAAAATTCTCTTTATTACGTACAAGTTCTTGTTCAACTTCAACCTTAAAATTTCTTATAAGGAATGATTTATCTTCCAAACTATTAATTATATCTCTTTCTAAATTTTCAATTCTCTGATCTGATAATTCTACAAAATTTTCTATAGAAGTTTTTAAATGCTCACTTTTTTTACTTAAATCTTCAAAAAAATCCTCTTCAATAAGTTTTAAATGTGATGAAACATTTTGATAAGAATCTTCTTTAAGTTTTATGATATCTTTTTCAATATTATTTAAACCTAATTTAAGTTCTTCAAGTTTATCTAATTGCTCTCTAATTTCTCTAGTCATCCTTGTATTTGAATGATTAAATCCCTCTTCTAAATCAGAAATATATGAATTTAACTTATTCTCCATATCACGTTGCATATTAATATACTTATCCTCAAGTTCACTATACTTTAAACCAATAACATTGTTTATTTCATTATGACATCTACCTATTTTATCTTTAAGTTCTTTCTCAATTTCTCTAAAACTATTCTCAATCAATTCCTGTTTTTCATTGTACTTATTCTCTAGCTCACTATACTTATTTAATATCAATCCTTCTACATAACTACTTCTCTCATTTATCTTACTCTCTATTAAATCATGTTTCTCATCATACTTATCCTCAAGTTCACTATACTTTAAACCAATAACATTGTTTATTTCATTATGACATCTACCTATTTTATCTTTAAGTTCTTTCTCAATTTCTCTAAAACTATTCTCAATCAATTCCTGTTTTTCATTGTACTCATTCTCTAGCTTACTATACTTATTTAATATCAATCCTTCTACATAACTACTTCTCTCATTTATCTTACTCTCTATTAAATCATGTTTCTCATTATACTTATCCTCAAGTTCACTATACTTTAAACCAATAACATTGTTTATTTCATTATGACATCTACCTATTTTATCTTTAAGTTCTTTCTCAATTTCTCTAAAACTATTCTCAATCAATTTAAGAGAAGATATTTTATTATTAATCCCACTTTCATATTTTGTAATCTCTTCATCGATTGAAACAATTGTTTTAATCATATAGGAATCAAATTGAGCTTTCATTTCCTTCTCAATATCTGTCTTAATCACATCAAATTGATAGCTTATAGTATCATTGTTCTCACTTATTCTCTTTTTTAGGCTTTCTTCAAATTCTAAAATCTCTTTTGACCTTTCTTCCACTATCTCAAAATTGCGGTCCATCTCAGATATTTTTATCCTTAATTTTTCATCATTATCAGTAATTGTCTTGTATACTTCATCTCTAATCTTTGCAATAGCACCCTCGCTCTCAATTAAAAATGTTGAATATCTCTCTTCAAGATTATTTTCAATAATTTTGAATCTCTCTTTATAAAGATCATTTAAAAACTCAGATTTATCTTCAATATTATTCTTAAGATCATTAATTATCTCTGCAAACTGCTCTTTTAATTGAATAACATCATTATCCATTATTTTTTTGTAGTTAATAGCTTCTTTTTTTCTATCTTCATATTGTTGTTCAATTTCTTCCAAAAATTTACTAATTCTTATCTCTTCATTTTCTATTAAGTTCTTAATCTTGACTTCAAAATTTTCAACTTGATATTTTGACATATCAAAGGATGATTTAAAACTTTGTAACTCTTCATTAATATTCTTACTCATAACGTTTATTTTATCTGTTAATTTCCTGTTTATATCTTCAATCTCATATACTATTTCATTCTCTAATTTATTTGAAAGAATTTCTGAATAGCCCCTAGAATTAAGTATCACTTCATTATATTTTTCATTAATCTCCTTATTTAAATCATTAAATCTTGAACTAAGAGAATCGAGAGTAATATCAATATTAGCCTGAAATGAAGTAATATCTGTTCTTTTATCCTGTAATAAACTGTCAACTTCTTTAACGAACTCTTCAGATTTTTCTAACACTTTAGCAAATTTCTTAGATAAATTTTCCTCTATTTCCTTAGTATCCGCTTCAAAATGAGTAATAATATTTTTCAGTAACTCATCCGAATATATGCTCCCTTGATGTCTAAATTCATCTATTTTTTCAAGATAATAACTATCAAGACCTTCAATAGTAGTTTTTAATTCCTTAATTTTTAAAGTCATCTCAGAATCTACTAAATTTATATCAACCTTTCCTGAAGATAATATATTTTCAATATTAACAGTTATTTCACTTAATCTTCTTTGCCAATCATTAAGCTTACTGTCTATTTCAACATTAAGCATATCTTTTCTACTTAAAATATCTTCTGTTATCGTACTTAAAAAACCGTCTATCTGTTTCTGATTTTCGTTTTTAATTTCAGAGATTTTTTGTACCCTAGTCTCAATAAACGAGTCAAGGTCAGTCCTAAAACTATTTAAAATATCCTCTCCTTCAAGCTTAAAATCTTTCAACCTATATTCAAACTCCTCTATTTTATCCCGAATTAATTCTTCTTTATTAGAAAAACCTTCATTAAGTCCATTAAGTGCCATAATAACCTTATCATGGATTATTTCAACTTGGTTATCAATAAACTCTTTAATACCTAATAAAATCTCATCTCCCTTCGTATATGACATATCTTTTAATTCTTTATACTTCTCTAATACTGAAATTTCAAGATCTTCAGTTTTTGAAGAAACATATTCAAATCTTTCACTAATATCTCTTTCTAAAGACTCCATTTTTGATGAAGCGGATAAAAGCAATTCTTCACTTGAAATTTTAATATCAAGTAAAGATTTATTTAAAGCAATAAGCTCTTCTTTCCAATTGCTATGCACATCCATCGACTTGTTCTTTATATGCTCTGAGAGTTCATTAAAGATATTTTCGCTAAGTTCCTTTCCCCTTGATCTTTGTACTTCAATCAAACTTAAAAATTCTTCATTTGTTTTATTTAAATGGGATTCAATATTCTCTAAATTAGAATTAACCCTTTCCTGCCATTCTTCATACTTTAATTTAGTAGACTCCATTTCACTAACAAATCGGCCTATATCATCACTATAATTATTCTTTAAACTAGATATTTCCTTACTAATATCATCACTTATACTAATTAAATTGGATTCAAAATCTCCCCTTAAAATCTCAAAGTCTTTAACCAATAAATCATTCAAAGACCTAATCTCATCTTCCAATTTTTTACTAGTAATTTCAAAATTATGATAATCAATATTTGATTTTTCAAAAATTCTATCAAATTTTTCATTATATCTAGTAGAAAAATTATCAATGTCACCCTCAAGTTTATCTACAATATTCTTGTATTTACTTTCAATCTGATTTTCTAAATCACTACTTTTTAAACTTAAAGACTTTATGAGAGCCTCATACCTAGAATTAATACTTTCATCTAAATAAGAATAATCACTAATAAGCCTATCATTGATTTTTTTAAAATCTGCATATAATTCATTATTCAACTTAAGCATCTTATCTTGCACATCTGTTTCAATATTTAAAATCTTAGTTTCTAATTCACCCCCAATTTTATTCATTCTTGAAAATACACTCTCACTAAATTTATCAATGTCTCCCTCTACTTTTGTCTTAAATTCAACATATATTTTATTAGAATCTTCATCAAGATCATCTAACAATGTTTTAACATTGTTCTCTACACTTTCCATTCTAGAGTTAGCATCATCTAAGCTAATTTCTATTCTCTCTCTTATATCATTATTAAACTGATTTATTTTGTTGTCATATTCTTTATAAATTTCCCTTACATTAGATTCAATCTGAACTCTAAACTGATCAAAAATATCTGCCACTTGTTCCTCATATTGCCTTATTTCTTGTTTTATGGTCTCCTCAATAGAATTTAACCTAGAATAAGCATTATCTTTAAAAACAGAACTTACAGAAGAAATTTCATTATCAATGAAGATAAGTTTATCTTCAAGCTTATCTTTCATTTGCTCAGAACGCTCATTAACATACATAAACACTTCATCAAACTTTAGCTGTAACTCCTCATTCAGTCTAGTTAAAATAAAATCTTCCTTTTCATTAACTCTGGATTTTGCCTTTTCAAGAATAGATTCAATATAATTTTCTATCGATTTATATTTATCCTCATAAGCAAAAAAAGATTCTTCCATCTTTTTATTATAATTATCTATACTAGACTCAATTTTAAATAAAAATTCCTTAAATTCATTTGCAAGCTTATCATTTCCTTTATCTAAAATTTCATTTTTTCTCTCCTCAAGCATTACTAAAGACTCTTGATAAGATATAAGCTCCTGATCTAAATTATTCATTCGCAAATTGAGATCTTTAACAGTGATATCAAACTTCTCCCAGCTTTCAATCTTAATTGCCTCAAGATTTTCCCTATTTTTTTTATCAAATTTTTCAAAAACCGAAATCAATCTAGAATCAATAGAATCAATCTGAACATTAAAATTTTTTAAAGTTTTTGAAAGCTTATCTACGATTTTTCCATCAACTTGAAGTCTTTGTATATTATCTTGAACTTTAAGAGTCATGTCATCTAACTCTTTAAGCATAGAGTCATGATAAGCAATCTTTTTCTCCACTTCTGCAAAATCATTACTTTTATTTTTAATTTTTTGTTGAACTTCATCTATTTTTTTTATAATTTCTATGCTAGAACGTTGATAAGCTTCCATATCAACAGCAAGATTATTAATTTCCTTTGTCTTATCTTCAATAAAATCTTCAAGGTTATCCTTAGCAATATCAACAAACTTTTTAATCTTATCTAAAGCTCTTGAACGTCTATCATACTGTCTATAGATAAATAGAATTACAAAAACTAATAAAAGATTAACTAGGATAGTTACAAAATCTATCATAAAATATTTTACCCATAATCTATATATTTAAAAGTATATATTCTTGCAAATCTTTATAATTACTAAAAATAAAATCACATTTCATATTATCTAATAATTTTTTACGAGAAAAGTAAGCAGTTCTCATTAAAACATCACAAGCACCTAAAATATCATACTCATAAGAATTCCCCACATATAAAACATGATTACTTTGAATACCAAGCTCATCCATAATTCTCAAAAAAGCCATTTTATTTGGCTTTAAATAACCAGTATCTTCTGATGAATAAAGAACATCCCAAAAACTATCCTTAATTCCTAATAAATTACTTACACGAGTTGTAATCGGAAAATCTGACATTACTCCCAACTTTATTCCTTTAGATTTAAGAGAATAAATTAAATCATGAATGCCAAAATAAGGCTTAAACCTTCTAAATTTATTTCCAAAAGCTTCACCATAATAAATTTTATTTAATAAAAATTCACATCTGCTCTTACTAAATCCTAAATACATAGAAAGCATTTCTATTTGCATAGACATTAACTTATCTCTATTAGAAGGATCACTTATTCCTTTTTGTAAAACTCTTATTTCTTTCCTTACTCTTTTAAAAGCTAAAAAAAATTTAATATTTCTTACAAACTCAGGAAACATTATTAAATTTATATTAATTTCAGGGTAAAGAGTCCCATCAAGATCAAATACCACAGCTTTTATCATAATATCTAATTATTTATCCTTCTTGGTATTGGAACTACGGTCACATTTTCTAAAGCTTTCACTCTAACTAAATGAATATATGAATTTGGATATCTATCCCTAAGTGACTTAATTGAAGTTTCATTATTAACTTCCATCACAGAAGTTCTAAAAATAGTATCTTTATCAATAAATGGGAATAGTACAACAACATGTTTATGAAATACCTTCCCAGGCAATCCATTCATTGTCGTATTAACAGATCCAAAGTATATATAACCAGGTTCATTTAAAGTCAAATAATATAAAATAAACTCTAAATTATCTATCTCATATCCACGATTTTCAATATAGTTTAAAAAACTAATATTATTTACATCTGCTTCTTTAACCCTATCCAAAACCAAGTCAGTATTAATATACTTAAGCCTGTATCCAATATTACGAATCCAATCAAGAGCAAAAAATAAATCTTTACTAAATTCATACTGTTCAGTAAAACTATTACCCCTAACTCCAATATGTCTCACTTTAAGATCTTCTATTTTTAAGAGTTTTCCAGTCATTGTATTATAAATTGAATCAGCTACCCATTTACTAAATCCAGAACAATTAAATCCTTCAACATCACCTTGAAGTGCACCCGTTTTAATGTATACCATTTCTCCCAATTCACTCATAGCGCCATCAGGAACCTCAGCAATTGAAAAAGTTTTTAAAAACTTTCTAAAGTTATCAACAATATGAGAAACATTCTCATATTCTTTAAAATATTTAGGATCAAAAAGTTTTAAATCAATAAAATTACTAACATATTTAACTATATCAAGAAAAGAACCAGTAGCAATATCTTTAATTTTAAAGGGTAATTTAATATCTTTATATATTAAAGTATTTATTAAATAAAAGTCAGCACTAGAATTTATACCACTTGCTTTTATTCTAATAAAAGTATCAGCTCTATGTATAAAAAATATTTTTACCTGTTCAATACCATTTTTCCCAACTTTAACTACATAAGAACCTGGAAGAATATAAGACACACTTTCTTTTCGATTAAAAAAAGAATAGTAAACATAATCTCCAATTATTGAATTTGAAACCTCAACATAATAGCCATCTGTAGTATAATGTTTTTGAGGATTCATTTTCTTCTTATTACTGCTTGAATTAAAATGTTGTGTATAGCTTGATCTAATAGTAAAATCGTAAACAAAATTTTCAAATCCTAAAACATCTAATTTAATAATGACTAAAAATAAAAGTATATATATCACTTTAAGATTCTTGCCTTTTCTCTCATTTCTATTAATATTGGAATATTTTTATAACCAATTTTACGAATATTATTTACTAAATAATTATAGTAAGAATTGGGAAAATTAGTTACTTTACTAGCGAATAAAATAAATTTAACAGGGTTAACACTAACCTGAGTTATATATTTTATTTTATGTGCATCACTTAAATGATAATCCTTAGTCCAAAAATTTAACATCTTATTCAAATCAGCTGTATTGACCCTAAGTTCAAGCTGTTTTTTAAGTCTAATTGCTTCTTTGAAAAGATTATCCAACCCTATTTTTTCATGTACTGATATCCTTAATACAGGAGCAAACTTTAAAACCGGGAAAAAGAAATTAAGACGATCTCTTATAGCTTCAAAATAACCACTCTTTATCTTTACACAATCCCATTTGGTAAACACCAGTATAATACCCTTTCCCTTTTTAACTGCATAATGAGCAATTTTCTTATCTTGAGCTGTTAAGTCTTCATTAGTATCAATTAATAAAAATACAATATCTACCATATCAATTACTCTTAAAGCCTTACTTACAGAATAATACTCAATAAGTCCATCTATTCTTGATCTTCTTCTTATCCCAGCCGTATCAATAATTTCAAATGTCTTTCCATTCCTTTGAATTTTTGTTTTAACAAAATCTCTTGTAGTTCCAGCTTTATGAGAAACAATTGAAACTTCATATCCTGCTAAAAAATTAATAAGAGTAGATTTACCTGAATTTGGTTTTCCTATAATGCCAATTTTAATATCAATATTTTCTTCATTAACTTTTAATTTACCAATTGAATTTTTTAAGAAATTTTTTAAAGAATTAATTCCTTTACCATGTATTGCACTCACTAAAAAGCTTTTTCTAAACCCCAATTTTTGAAAATCATAAGCCAAAGATTGCTTATTCTGGCTATCTATTTTATTTAGTATCAAGACTATCTTATTGCTATATTTTCTAAGTCTCTCAATAAGTTCATAATCTTCTGATAATATTTCATTTATATCTAAAACAAGTAAAATTAAATCAATACTATCAAGTAAATTTATAACTTTGTCAGCTATAACTTTACTAAGTTCATCCTTTAAAAGTGTAAATCCACCAGTATCAACCAAATAAAATCTATAAAAATCTATCTCGCATATCTCTTTAATTAAATCTCTCGTAACACCATAAGTTTTATCTGTAATACTTCTTTTTGAGTTTAAAAGCTTATTAAATAAAGTAGACTTTCCAACATTTGGCCTGCCTAAAATAAAAACATTACTATAATCTTGTATCTTAGAATTAATCAAAAATAATTTGCCTCTTTCTTTATATAGCTATTTTTATTATAATATCAAATATTGTATGTTTATGCCAATTACAGGCGGATATTCAGTTGAAAAGAAAAAAAAAGCATAGGAGAAAAAAAAATAGTGTTAAAAAAATAGATATATTCCTAGTAATATTTGCCATTTTTCTGACAGGATTTTGCCTATTACTAATAATTAAAAATTCATTAATTAAAAATATATTCAATGAACAAATTAATAATTATGAATACTTTGAATTTGATTCATCAAAACCTAATAAAGTAATAGAAGCAGAGCTAGATAACACAAAAAAAGAAGCCATTAAAATAGTCAGTAATGAAAAATTCTTAATTAGGCCCCCTGAAATAAAAAAAATTGAAGAAGAATTTAAACATCAACAACAAAAAATTTTAAAAAAGAAAAAAATAGTTAAGCTATATTTCATAAAAGTTACTGCTGAAGGACATTTTTTAAAGCAAGATATCAAAAGAACTATTCACTATGACAAAAATATTCTTGAAGAAACATTAAAAGCACTTATTAATGGACCAAATGAATATGAACTTAAAAACAACTTTTTAAGTTTAATTCCTATTAATACTAAAATATTAAATTTAAGCATAAATGATGGAATTGCTAACATTAACCTTTCTAAGGAATTTTATGAAAATAGCTTTGGGGTAGAAGGAATTATCAATCAGGTAAACCAAATTATTTTAACATGTCTTGAAATTAAAGGCATTAATGGAATAACTTTAAAAATTGAAAATAATCCAGTAATACTTGAAGACCTAAATTTAAACTTTTCAGGTATCTTAGATAAGAAAAAATTTAATAAGTATTAATACAATTAAGATTTTTAAGTAGTCCAAGGGATTTCCCAAGATCTAATAAGCTGTTCTTAGTAACCAAAAACATAAATTCTTGATTTCCCTTTTTCCCTTTGATTTTAAGCTTTAATATATCCTTAACTTGTAGATTTTTAGCATAAAATTTTCTAACTATCTTATCTAAAATTTTATCTAGATATCTAGTCTCAACTACACCACTAAAATTTTCTATGTCTAAATCTAATCCTTTAAGTTCAAATTGAGGCTTAATAAGAGCAATAATAAAACCATCAGAAAGTTTATTAAGCATATCTGCGCATATGTTAACCGAAGACCTAAAAGAAACATCAATAACAGCTAGATTGGGAAATATTTCAAATTTATTCATATCAAATATATTGGTTCTTTCAAAAACTCTAACTCTTGGATCAATTCGCAGTTTATAAGAAAGCTGATTAAATCCAACATCAATTGCATAAACCAACTTAGCTCCTTTCTGCAAAAGACAATCTGTAAAACCACCAGTTGAAGCCCCAACATCAACACAAATTTTATCTTTAACAACAATTTTAAATGCTTCTAAGGCTTCTAAAAGTTTATATCCTCCTCTTGAAACAAACTGACTGGTTTCATTTTGTGCTAAACTTATTACACTCTTCTTTAAGAGCAAGGCTTTAGGATTTTTCTCTTTATGAGAATTGACATACACTTTACCAGTTAAAATTAATATTCTCAGCTTTTCCCTTGTCAAATTAGGATACTTTTTACAAAGTAAATTAAGTAAACTATTTCTGTATTCTTTCAATTTTCAAAGCACGTCCTGTTTTCAAATCAGAAGAAATAACAACACCCTGTATAACAACATTATCTTCAATCACCTCTGTCCGTAAAGTTATATACTCAAGTAATCCCCTAAGAGAAATTTCAGGGCTAAATCCTATTACAGAATTTAAACTACCAGTCATACCAAGATCGCTAATATAAGCAGTTCCTTTTTCTAAAATTCTTTCGTCTTGAGTCATTATATGAGTATGAGTACCTACAACTCCTGTAACAAATCCATCTAAAAAATATCCAAAGCTTTCTTTTTCATAATTACTCTCCGCATGAAAATCAACAAAAATAGTTTTAACCTTATTCCCAATCATATTTACAAACTTTTTTATGTTTTCAAAAGGGTTTTTAACAATAAAAGTCATTCCTAAAAATCCTTGAATATTTATAACAGCAACCTTTTCATTTCTTATACCTAAAATACAATAACCATGACCTTCAAGTAAATCTGAAAAATTATTTGGCCTTAAAATATATTTCTGCTTATTTAAATATTCTTTTATACTAGGATCAGAATAAACATGATTACCAGTAGTAATAACATTAACACCAGCTTTAAAAAGATTTTCTGCTATTTCTGGATTAATTCCAAATCCACCAGATGAATTTTCTCCATTAGCAATAACAAGATCTATAT
This sequence comes from Borrelia sp. A-FGy1, assembly GCF_014084025.1. Lineage (NCBI taxonomy): Bacteria > Pseudomonadati > Spirochaetota > Spirochaetia > Spirochaetales > Borreliaceae > Borrelia > Candidatus Borrelia mahuryensis. The sequence continues at coordinate 514,459 of NZ_CP043682.1, read as the reverse complement.
TATATTTATTTTTAAGAGTCTTAAGATCAAAAAAAACCTTTTTTAATCCTGCATCGCCTATTATATCTCCAATTAATAAAGTCCTAATAATAGCACTATCTTGCATATTCAATAACTCTGGTCTCACGAATAATAGTGACTTTGATTTTACCAGGATACCTCATTTCAATTTCTATTTTCTTTGCAATATTCCTTGCAAGCATAGTAGCCTTCTCATCATTAACTAATAAATTATCAACAATAATTCTAATCTCACGTCCGGCTTGAATTGCATAGCATTTTTGAACACCTTCAAAACTATAAGCAATTTCTTCTAATCTTTTAAGTCTATTTATATAATTATTTAAACTTTCACGTCTTGCACCTGGACGAGAGGCAGAAATAGCATCAGCTATTTGAACGACAATAGCCTCAAGACTTTCTGGTTTTATCTCATTGTGATGGGCAGCAATAGCGTTAACAACAACATCACTCTCACCACAACTTTGAGCAAGTTCAGCTCCTGTAATAGCATGACCTTCACTATTTTCAGAAATGCTTTCCATTCCTTTACCAATATCATGTAAAAGACATGCTCTTTTTACAACAACAGGATCTAACTTCATCTCTTTAGCTAAAATTTCGCCTATTATTGCTGTTTCTTTTGAATGACTTAAAACATTTTGTCCATAGCTACTTCTAAAATAAAGTCTACCAAGTCCCCTAATAAGTCTTTTATCAAGCCCATGAATATTTAAATCAAATACAACCTTCTCTCCTTCTTCAAGAATAATATTATTTATCTCATTAGTTACGCTATGAACAACTTCTTCAATTCTTGCAGGGTGAATTCTACCATCTGTAATAAGTCTTTCAAGTGTTCTCTTAGCTATTTCTTTTCTTACTGGATTAAAACAAGATATAACAACAGCTTCAGGAGTATCATCAATAATAATATCTGCCCCTATTAAAGTTTCAAGGACTCTAATATTACGTCCTTCCTTCCCAATTATCCTACCTTTCATCTCATCATTAGGCAATGCAACAGAAGCAATCGTAAATTCAGAGCTAACCTCTGTAACCATACGTTGCATTGTAGAAACTAATATATCTTTTGCAAGCTTATCTGCTATTAGCTGAGCCTCTTGTTCGCTTTTATTAATAATAATTTGAGAATCTCTTCTAGATTCATTTTCAATTTTTTCAATGATAATCTTTTTTGCTTCTTCCTTTGTTAAACCAGAAATATTTTCTAATTTTTTAAGTAAAAAAATCTCTTTTTCTCTTATTATTTTTTCTTTTTGTTCAAATTCCTTACCCTTAGAATCAATTCTACTTTGCTGTTTATCAAGAGCAGACATTCTTTTATCTAATGCGTCTTCTCTTTGTAATAATCTTTTTTCCAAGTTAAAAATTTCATTTTTTTTCTCTCTTATTTCCTTTTCTTGCTGATTCTTTTCTTTAAGCAATTGAGCTTTTGTATTTGAAATAATTTGCTTTTTTTCATTTTCTATATCTAAAATTGCTTCTTCTTTTTTCTTTTCTAGCTTTTTATCTAAATTTAATAAAGAAAATCTACCTAAAATAATCCTTATTGCAAAACCTAATATAACTCCTATGATGAAAGCAAGAATAGAAGAAAAAGTAATATACAACATACAATTTACCTCTTATTCTCTAAACTTAATTAAATATAACTCTTTAAAAAGGAAATACTTAATATGTAAGACTATTACTTTTCTTCTAAGGTTTTATCAACTAGCTCAAGAATAGCCATTTCAGCAGAGTCTCCATATCTTTGACCTAGTTTAATAACCCTAGTATAACCACCCTTTCTTTCTTTAAAAATGGGAGAAATTTTGGTAAATAATTTATTAAGAATATATTTATCATGTATAAACTTTGACACTTCTCTTCTATTATGTACGCTATCAACCTTTGCTCTAGTAATTAACTTCTCAGCAAACCTCTTAACCTCAATTAACTTAACTTTAGTAGAAGTTATCCTCTCATGCCTCAAAAGAGAAGTTATCATATTCCTCAAAAGTGCCTTTCTATGACTTGATTTTCTATCTAATCTATTAAATCCTACCCTAGTCTTCATACAAAACAGTCTTCCTTTTACTTAGATATTTTATCATTCTTACTTAATACTTTAAGAGCTTCTGTCCTAGCCATACCTAAAAATAGCCCATAAAAACTAAGCTTTTCAATAATTTCCTCTAAACTTTTTTTCCCAAAGTTTCTTGCTCTTGAAAGCTCCTCTGAAGTCTTACTAATAAGCTCTCCTAAAGTTTTAACATTTTCTTTAGTCAAACAATTTAAAGATCTAACAGATAAATCCAACTTTTCAACACTCATATTAAGCAAATCAGAATCTTTAAATTCAGAATTTTCAAGAGACTGAACAATTTTATCCTCAAAATTTACTAATGGAAGTAAAAATTCCCGCACTATAGAAGCAGCTTTTTTAATAGCATCATTAGCACTAATAACGCCTGTTGTCCATATTTCCATAATAAGCTTATCATAATCAGATCTTTGCCCTACTCTAGTGTCTTCAATAGAATATGATACCTTTTGGATTGGAGAAAATATAGAATCAATAGCAATAGTATTAACTTCTTCTAAATATTTAGCATTGTGCTCAGAAGAAACATAACCTCTTCCATAATTAACTTGAAACTCAAAATCCAAACTTGCATTACTTGAAAGAGTAGCAATTACCAAATCCCTATTTAATACTTCAACTCCTTCTCTTTCAAGATGACCTGCCTTTAAAACATTAGTATCTCTACCATTAACAGAAAAATTTATCACTGTATTATTAATTCCTTTGTCTAACTTTAAATGAACATTTTTAATGTTAGCAATTACTTCAAGAGTATCTTCTACAACTCCAGGTATTAAATCAAATTCACTTGAAACAACCCTTAAAGATCCTCCTTGATTAGATTGAATCCTCATAGCAGATATAGCATATCCTTCAATAGAAGATAATAAAACTCGTCTTAGCGTATTCCCAATTGTAACACCAAAGCCTTTTTCGAAAGGATATATTGTAAATTTTCCATAGGAACCATTATCTTCTCCCCTTAAGAACTCAATTCTATCAGGTATGGTAAAATCTTTCAAAAGTTTCTCTAAAGACATTAACTCCTCCACTAAACTCGCCTTGTTTTTTTAGGCCTGCATCCATTATGGGGTATTGGAGTGATATCTGAAATTGACTTAACAATTATACCCGTTGACCCAACAGCTCGTATAGCAGACTCTCTACCGACCCCTGGTCCCTTAACAAAAACATGTACATAATTAATCCCAAAATCTTTAACTTTACCCAAAGCAGCTTCAGCAGTTATCTGAGCAGCATAAGGAGTTGATTTCTTAGCACCCTTAAACCCCATACCACCAGCACTTGCCCAAGCCAAAGTATTACCCCTTATATCAGATACAGTTACAATTGTATTATTAAAAGTAGCTTGTATATAAATATTTCCCTCTCCAATATTTCTTTTTACTTTTCTTTTGTTAGTTGATAATTTTATATTCAACCTTCTTCCTCCATAAACAAAACAATTTTATTTAGCAGCTATTTTCTTATTAGCCACAGTTCTTCTTTTACCCTTTCTAGTTCTTGCATTAGTTTTTGTTCTCTGTCCTCTTAAAGGTAATCCTTTCCTATGCCTAAGCCCTCTATAACATGCAATATCCATAAGCCTTTTAATAGACATAGCCAATTCACTTCTAAGCTTTCCCTCAATAACATAATCACTTTCAACTATTTTTCTAAGCTTATTAACTTCATTATTATCTAAATCTTTAGCTTTTTTATCTGGTGAAATATCTGTTTTTTTACAAATTTCTAAAGCTCTAGCTCTTCCTATACCATAAATAGATGTAAGAGCTATTTTAATTTGCTTACCATTAGGCAAATCTATTCCTGCTATTCTAGCCATCATATCCCCTTATTTTTGTCTTTGTTTGTGTTTAAGATTATCGCAAATAATCCTCAAGACACCTTTTCTCTTTATTACCTTACATTTTTCACAAATTGGTTTTACACTTACCCTAACTTTCATAAATACCCCTAAATTTTTTGTAAAAAAGCATACTTCTTATTATTTCTATTAGATATTCCTTGTGTCTTTAGATATGCATCAATCTGAATCAATGTATCAAGCGCTACACCAACCATAATAAGCAATGAAGAACTACCCATAATCCTTGAAACATCATAAGGAAATCTAAAAATAGTTTGCACCAAAAACGGAATTATTGCAATAATAGACAAAAAAATAGAGCCTGAAAATAACGTTCTATTCATAATACTATCCAAATAACTCTCCATTTCATCTGCCTTTATACCTGGAATAGTCCCTCCATTTTTTCTAATATTATTACTTATATCTTTGGGACTTAATTGTATTTTAGAATAAAAATATGTAAATCCTATTATCAAAACTATATTTAATAAAGTATAATACATTCCATTAGGCCTTAAATAAGATAAAAACTGCCTTGCAAGAACAGAAGTTTCAGCAAAGCCACTCAAAATTTGCAAAGGCAAAGTAATAAGAACAGATGCAAAAATAACAGGCAAAACACCTGATGGATTAAGTTTTATTGGCAAATATGAACTTACAGAATTTCTTGAGTTTACCCTAGCATAGTGTATAGCAATCCTTCTTTGAGCCTTATACTCATATATAATTAACACTATAACCACAACAAAAATGCTTAAAATTAATATTACAAAAACAGGATTAATATTTTTAGAAGGGTCCCTCATTCCTTGAAATAAATTAAACAAAGCTGCCTGAAGTCTAACTACTATTCCTGAAAAAATTATTAAAGATACACCATTTCCAATTCCTCTCTGATTAATTTGCTCACCAAGCCATAATAGAATAAAAGTTCCCGTAGTAACTGTTAAAATAGCAATAAAAATATACCTATTAAAAGGCATATTAAGAGCTCCTGGTATGCTCCTAGCATAAAGACTAGTAGCGTATCCCTGGGCAATTGCAGCAATAATTGTTAAATACTTTGTATACTTCTTGATCTTTTTTCTTCCACCATCTCCCTCTTGCATCCTTTTAAGAGAAGGAAAAGAATAAACAAGAAGCTGGATAACAATTGATGCTGAAATATAAGGACCTATACTAAGCATAAAAACAGAAAAATTACTAAAAGCACCACCTGAAAAAAAATCAAAATAATTAGTGATTGAAAAATCTGATTGTGTCTTGAAATAACTCTTAAGAGCTACAGGATCTATTCCTGGTATTGGCAAATAAGAACCTACTCTAAAAATAAAAAGAATAAAAAGAGTAAACAAAAATTTAATCCTTAAATCTTTAATACTAAATAAATTGAAAAACAAATCTTTCATTTCACTACCATTCAAGCTAATTTACTAATTTAATATTACAACCAATTTTTGTTACAATTTCTTCAGCTGCTTTTGAAATACGAGAAATTTCAAAATTTACCTTCTTAGTAAGTTTACCATTAGCTAAAACTTTAATGTTCTTAGAATCTTTACCTACAAGCCTCTTTTTAAATAAAGTATCATGATTTACTAAATCTCCATTCTCATAATTTTTCTCTATGTCTCCAAGACCCACAATCTCATATCTTAATCTATAGTCATGATTAGAAAATCCTCTTCTAGGAAGTCTTCTATAAAGAGGAGTCTGACCCCCTTCAAACCCAAGTCTTGGTGAGGTATTCCTAGCTTTCTGTCCTTTTTGTCCTCTTCCAGATGTCTTTCCAAGACCAGATCCTGGACCTCTACCTACAACTTTCCGAGTTTTATTAGCACCCAAAGGTGTCTTCAACTTAATCATTTTTTACCTCACTTATTAAAACCATATTAATTACCTCATTAAGCATTCCTCTAATTGATTTGTCTAAGTTATGTACCCTTATATCTCCTATTCTATTTAATCCCAAAGCTCTCAATGTCCTAACCTTGTTGTCTAACTTACCAATCAAACTTCTCTTAAGTTTAACCTCAATCTTAATGTTATCACCCTTAGAAATAATTTCTCTATTATTCTCCATCCTCCTAATAAAAGCCTTATTTTTAAATCTAGATCTGAAAGCTTTAAATCTAGTATTCTTAAGCTGAAGTCTTAATTTTCTCTTAATCATAAATTAACCCCATAAAGTTCCTAAAGTTTTTCCTCTTACTCCAGCCACATTTCTACCATCTAAAACTAGATCAAACGCTTTAAAAGTTGCTTTTACCACATTCATAGCATTATTTGAACCAATAGACTTACTTAAGATGTCATGAACCCCAACAGCCTCCATTACAGCACGGACAGGCCCACCCGCAATAATTCCAGTACCCTCAGTAGCTGGCTTAATTAAAACTTTAGCCTTCTTAAAATCACCAATAACCATATGAGGAAGAGTACCCTTCTTAATAGGAACAGAACGTAAATTTTTTCTAGCATTTGTTGAGCTCTTCTTTATAGCATCACTAGCATCATTGGCCTTACCAAAGCCCCATCCAACTTGACCTTCTCCATCACCAACAACCATAAAAGCAGCAAAAGAGAATCTTCTACCTCCTTTTACAACCTTAGTAACCCTATTAAGAGATATTAACTTTTCTATTTGTTTTTTATTAGCTTGAACTTCCACCCTATTTCCTCCTAAACATCAATACCAGCTTCACGCAAAGAGGTTGCAAAATCTGCAATAAGACCATGATACTTATAACCATTCCTATCAAAAATAAGTTTACTTATATTTTTATTTTTAAGTCTATTTGCAAGTATCTCACCAAGCTTCTTTACATCATCAATATTCTTATTCAATTTAAGATCTTTTTCAATAGTCGAAACACTTGCCAAAGTATGCCCAACTATATCATCAATAACTTGAACATAAAAATATTTATTGGACTTAAAAACAGTAATTCTAGGTCTGCCTGCAACACCAAGACCAATTCTATCTCTTATTTTTTTCTTTCGTTTGATTTTTCTTTTTTCAGCTTCTCTTATTTTTTTCATAAATAATACTCACTTAAAATTTATTTTTTTACCCCTGACTTCCCTACTTTTCGTTTAATTACCTCATCATCATATTTAATTCCTTTACCCTTATAAGGCTCTGGCATTTTTAATCTTCTAATTTCAGCAGCAACTTGCCCAACCTTACATTTATCTATACCTTCAACAGCAATTTTAGCATTACTATCAAGCTTAATAGAAATACCATCAGGTATCACATATTCAAATTGAGTTGAATATCCTAAATTAAAAAAGAGACTTCTCCCCTGCTGCTCAACTCTGTAACCTATACCATTAATAGTGAGGGATTTCGAAAATCCATCCGTTACTCCTTTAACCATATTAAAAATCAAACTCCTATAAAGACCATGAAAAGCCCTTGTTTGCTTATCTTCAAAAGAACGTTCTACAATAATGCTACTATCCTCAACTCTAACCTTAATGCCATTCCTTATCACCTGACTCAACTTACCTTTATTCCCTTCAACCGTTATCAAATTACCATTAATATCAACTTTAACAGAACTTAAAATTTTTATAGGAAGTTTACCAATACGTGACATCTATATCCCCCCTTTTTTTACCAAATTGAACAAATAAGCTCTCCGCCCACCCTACTATCTCTAGCTTTTTTCCCAGTAATAACACCTTTAGAAGAAGATACAATTAATATTCCATATCCGTTTTTTATTCTAGGCATATTTTTATATGAAGAATATACCTTTCTTCCAGGAGTCGAGATAGCTTCTATTTTATTTATAGCCGGATTTCTTTTATTATCATAATTTAATATTGCCTTAATAAAAAAAATTCCATTTCTATCAAAAAAATTATAATCTTTAATATACCCTTCTTCTTTAAGAATATTCAAAATTGATTTATTTATTTTAGACATCTTTATTTCTACAGATTCATGCCTAACTCTACTTGCATTTCTTATCTTAGTTAACATATCTCCAACTGAATGTGTAACTGCCATAAATTCTCCTTACCAGCTTGACTTTGAAACACCAGGAATTAATCCAGAAGATGCATATTTCCTAAAGCATATACGGCACATACCAAAATCTCTCATATATCCCTTCGGACGTCCACACAATTTACATCTATTTTTTTGTCTTGTTCTATATTTTGGCCTTTGTAAAGCCTTAATTATCATTGACTTTTTAGCCATAAAATACAAACTCCTTTAACTACTAAATGGCATACCAAATTTGGAAAGCAAAGCTTTCCCTTCTCTATCATTTAAAGCCGTTGTTACTATTGTAACATTCAAGCCAGATATCCTCTCTATTTTATCATAATCTATCTCAGAAAATATTATTTGTTCTGATATTCCAAAAGAATAATTACCATTGCCATCAAAAGAATTACCGTTAACCCCTCTAAAATCTTTAACACGAGGCAAGGCTAAATTTATAAGCTTATACAAAAATTCGTACATAATATTACCCCTGAGTGTAACCTTAGCTCCGATTTGTTGCCCTTGTCTAATCTTAAATCCAGCAATAGCTCTTTTAGCTTTAGTCTTTATAGCCAGCTGTCCTGTAATTTGACTAAGCTCAACAACGGCCGAATCTAAAAGTTTTTTATTTTTAACAGCTTCTCCAACACCCATAGAAACAACTATTTTATCTACTTTAGGAACCTGCATAATAGATTTATACTGAAATTCTTCAACAAGTTCTTTTATAATATTATTCCTATAATATCTCTTCAATTCAGGAACATAACTCATGATCTAAATATTCTCCCCATTTACTTTAAGAAATCTCTTTTTTTCATCGTCTTTAAACTTAATTCCTACCCTAGAAGCTACTCCCCCTACATATAGCATTACATTCGAAATGTCTATAGCTGCCTCTTTATCTATTATTTTGCCTTTTTCTTGGGGTGTTCTTGCTTTAATAACCTTTTTAACCATATTACAGGCTTCAACAATAACCTTAAATTTTTTTCTGTCTATGCTAATAATCTTACCAATCTTTCCCCTGTCCTTACCGCAAAGAATTTTTACATTATCACCTACTCTCAATTTTGTCTTCATATAACCCCCCTTATATTACCTCTGAAGCTAATGAGACAACTTTCATAAAATTAGCATCTCTTAATTCCCTCGCAACAGGACCAAAAACCCTTTTGCCTCTTGGATTTAAATTAGCGTCAAGTATAACACAAGCATTATCATCAAATCTAACATACGTTCCATTCTTACGTCTTATTTCCTTAGAAGTTCTAACAACCACAGCCTTATATACATCTCCTTTCTTAACGGAAGAATTAGGAATGGCCTGCTTTATAGCAATGACGATTATATCTCCAACTCTAGCATATCGCTTTTTGCTTCCACCTATAACTTTTATACATTGTGCTATCTTACCGCCCGTATTGTCAGCGATCGTTAGATACGTCTGCATCTGAACCATATTAATCTCCTTTATGAAATAATAAAAATTACTTTGATTTTTCTAAAATTCCAATAAGCATCCATCTCTTCTCTTTACTAATAGGTCTAGCTTCAATAATTCTTACTTTATCTCCAACTTTAGCTTCTTCCTTCCCATCATGGGCCTTAACTCTTCTACTAACCTTCAAATATTTATGATAGATAGGATGCATCCTTCTCTGAACAATTTCAACAACAATAGTTTTACTCATTCTATCACTAACAACCTTACCAATTAATTCTCTCTTATTTTCTCTTGCCATACAATTAAACCTTCCTAATTCCTATTTCATATTCATGAATGATTGTATTAAGTCTTGCAATATCTCTTCTTACTTCTCTCTTTTTTAAAGTATTCTCAACATGCCCCACAACTGCTCTAAACCTTAAATCCATATATTCTTTCCTTAAAATAAGCTTCTTAGCTCTAATATCATCAAGTGACATATCTTTAAATTTCTTTAACATAAACTCACCTCAAATCTCTTCTTACAACAAATATAGTTTTAACCGGAAGCTTAGAACTAGCAAGCATCATAGCTTCTTCAGCAAGTTCTTTAGTCACTCCGGCCATCTCAAACATAACAGTACCAAGCTTAACAGGAGCATTCCAATGATCAACACCTCCCTTGCCCTTCCCCATTCTGGTCTCAGCCGGCTTCTTAGTATAAGGAATATCTGGAAATATTCTTATCCAAACTTTACCTCCCCTCTTAACCCTACGCGTCATAGCAATACGAGCTGCCTCAATTTGCCTTGAAGTAACAAAATCTGTTTCAAGAGAAATAAGCCCATATTCTCCAAAAGATATCTTATTTCCTTTCTGAGCTTCTCCAGTAATATTTCCCCTCTGCCTCTTTCTATATTTAACCTTTTTAGGACTTAACATTTAACTCTCCTTAAGACCATAGGTACTAGAATCCCTCTTAGAAAAAGATTTATTCTTATACCCAGATCCAACTCCTAATTTCTCCTTAAAAAACTTATCCCCATCTATAGCTTTTCTATTTTTGTTATCTGAAACATTCTTATCATTAACTATTTTACTCTTATCAAAGCTTTCATTTTTTTCTCTTAAAATCTTCCTATTTATCAACTGACCAGCATCTGAATTAACTTTTTTACCTAAAAGCTCACCTTTAAACACCCAAACCTTAATACCAATAACACCATAAGTCGTTTGTGCCTCAGTAAACCCATAGTCTATATTAGCTCTAAGAGTATGTAACGGTATTCTTCCTTCTTTAACTTCAAAAGTTCTAGCAATTTCAGCGCCACCAAGTCTGCCTGAAACTTTAATCTTTATACCCTGAAGACCTTTTGAAATAGAAGATGAAATTGAAGTTTTTAAAAGCTTTCTATAAGAAACTCTATTCTCAATTTGTCTTGCTATTCCATTAGCAATAATTTGGGCATCAAATTCTGGCTTCTTAATCTCTTTTATTTTAATATTAATCTTTTTAGAAATTTTCCTAGCTAATAACTGCCCTATCTTTTCAAGATTAGCGCCCTTAACTCCAATAACAGAACCAGGTCTTGGAGTAGAAATTATCACTGTTACACCCTGAAGGTTATTTCTAATAATCTCTATATTGGAAATATCAAATCTAATCCCCTTAAGAAACTTCATAGTTTCTTGTCTTATTAAGAAATCTTCGTAAAGTATCTCAGGATACAACTTTTTATCAAAATACCATTTCGACTTCCAATCCTTATTAATCTTTATTCTTAGACTGTAAGGATGTACTTTTTGACCCATATTTTATTCTCCATTTTTCATCTTTTCATCAACTTCAACAAAAATATGACAACTTCTATTAATAAGTCTGTCAGCTCTACCTCTAGCTCTAGGCCAAATACTCCTACGTCGACTTCCATCATCTACCATAACTGCCTTCACAATTATCATATCTTCAGAAAGATTCTTATTGTGATACATAGCGTTTGATGCTGCCGACTTAACTACCTTATTCAAAAGCTTAGCACCTTTATTGGGCATAGAATAAAGCATTGCAACTGCTTCAATATAAGACTTACCTCTTATATTATTAGCTATAGGTCTTACTTTCTTTGGAGAAGATGGTAAATTTTTACCCCTTGCTGTATATCTTCTATTCACAAACATATCCTCTATTTCCTTCCCTTCTTATCCGATTTAGCATGTCCTCTAAAAATCCTTGTAGGAGAAAATTCACCAAGCTTATGTCCCACAAGATCTTCAGTAATATAAATAGGAATAAAAGATTTTCCATTGTAAACAGATATAGTAAGACTAACCATTTCAGGTATTATTGTTGAAGCTCTAGAATATGTTTTAATAACCACCCTTTTATCTTTGCCAGAAGCTGCCAAAACTTTCTGATAAAGACTTTTTTCTATAAAAGGTCCTTTTTTAATAGATCTTGCCACTACAATCTCCTACTTATTTCTTCGCTTAACTATAAATTTATCTGAGTATTTTTTTTTCTTTCGAGTTTTATACCCCTTAGTAGGTTGTCCCCAAGGAGAAACAGGATGACGTCCTCCAGAAGTCTTACCTTCACCACCTCCATGCGGATGATCAACAGGGTTCATCGCAACACCTCTTACCTTAGGTCTCTTCCCAAGCCATCTACTCTTACCAGCCTTGCCCACAGTAACATTCATATAATCCTCATTTCCAACCTCTCCAAGAGTTGCCATACATTTCTTAAAAATCATACGCATCTCTCCTGAAGGAAGTTTAACAGTTACATAATCTTCATCAGAAGCAAGTAACATAGCATAACTTCCAGCACTTCTTACAAGTTGTCCTCCTCTTCCAGGATTAAGCTCGATATTATGTATCATCTTGCCAACTGGAATATTTTCAAGAGGAAAAGAATTACCACTTCTTATTGGAGCATTCGGACCACTTTCTAAAATATCTCCAACTTTAATTCCTTTAGGTGCAATAATATATCTCTTATCTCCGTCTCTATAAGCAAGTAAAGCTATATTAGAACTCCTATTAGGATCATACTCAATAGAAACAACTTGAGCAGGCACGCCAAACTTATCTCTTCTACCAAAATCAATCTTCCTATATCTTCTCTTATGGCCACCACCTCTTCTCCTAATGCTAATTCTGCCAGAAGAATCCCTTCCAGCTCTAGATGCCTTCCCCTTAGTCAAAGACTTTAAAGGCTTATTGCCCTTACTTAAATCATTAAAAGACAAAGTTGTCTTATATCGCAAAGAAGATGTTTTTGGCTTATAAGTTTTAATACCCATATTTTTCTTTCTCCAAAATAACTAAAAAATATCTATCTTATCTTCTTTTTTAAGATAAACATATGCTTTTTTCCATGAAGAAGTTTTCCCTTTACCTATAGGATAACCTTTCCTTGACACCACTAACTTATTCTTACTTTTAATATTAATCACATTACATGATATTGGAACAACATTAAAAAGTTCTTTAATAGCAGCACTAACCTCTTTTTTATTTGCCTGTTTTTTAACTCTAAAAGCATAAACATTCATATTCTCTCGCTGAATATTAGTTTTCTCAGTAAGCATAGGTGAGATTATTATATCATAAGCTTCCATAATTCATCCTCAACATTTATCTTATTTAACATAAAACTTATTAAGCCCCTTAATAGCAGATTCAAGGACTATTAAATTCTTAGCATAAAACAAATCAACAACTCTAAGTTTATTAAAAGACAAAACTTTTAAATCTCTAATATTCTTTCCCGCCCTCTTAAGCATCTGATCATCATTCCCCAATATAAATACTGTCTTTCCATTATCTCTTGCAAAATTCTTTATTATTAAAGCAAGTTCCTTTGTCTTTCCTGACTCAATAGTAAAATTTTCAATAACTCTAAAATTATCTTTTACAGATGCATGCAGACTAAGAACAGACCTAAAAGCAAGTCTCTTCACCTTTTTTGGTAATCTATAACTATAATCTCTTGGTTTTGGACCTAAAGCTATTCCTCCACCAACCCAGATTGGATTTCTCTTAGTTCCAACTCTAGCACGCCCCATTCCCTTTTGTTTCCAAGGTTTCTTAGAACTGCCTCTAACCTCAGCTCTAGTTTTAGTTGAAGCTGTTCCAACTCTAAGATTAGCTAATTCGTTTTTAATAGCATTATATATAGATCCATAGCTAATATCTATATTAAAAACCCTATCTTCCAATTCTATAGATCGAAGTTCTTGTCCATCCTGAGAAAAAACTTTCATTTCCATATTAAACACTCACTTTTCTTGCTTTTTTAACAATAACAAAAGAACCCTTAAATCCCGGTACAGCTCCCTTTACTAAAAGAGCTCTTCTTTCCACATCAATCAAAATGACTTCAAGATTTTGAATAGTCTGCTGTTCTCCTCCCATCCTGCCAGCCATTTTAGTGCCCTTAAAAGTTCTAGCAGGTGTAGTAGCCTGCCCAGTGCCACCAAGATGTCTATGAAATTTAGACCCATGAGAAGAAGGACCACCACTGAAATTATGCCTCTTCATAGCTCCCTGAAATCCTTTACCTTTAGTAGTACCAGTAACATCCACATACTTAATTTCTTTAAAAACATCAATCTTAATTTCATCACCAGCATCATAACCCTTGAGATCTCTAAATTCTATAACATACTTCTTAGGTACAATGTTTTCTAAGTTTTTATATTGACCTCTTACAGGTTTTAAAACCTTAAAATTTTTAAGATCAACAGAACCCATTATAAGAGCATCATATCCATCCCTCTTTACTGTCTTTTTCCCTATAACATAATTGGATTCAAATTGTATCACCGTAACAGGCACCACAACCCCATTTTCCTGAAATATTTGAGTCATACCTACTTTTTTTCCAATCAATCCCAACATTAAAACACCTCAAATTAATATACTTAAAATCTTGTCCTCTACTTGATATCCACTTCCACTCCCGCTGGAAGCTCTAATTTCATCAAAGAATCCATCAAAGCAGAAGTAGGATCTAAAATATCAATAAGCCTCTTATGAGTTCTCATTTCAAATTGTTCTCTTGATTTTTTATTAACATGAGGAGAACGCAAAACAGTATATTTTTTTATCTTTGTGGGTAAAGGAATAGGACCTTTTATTTGAGCTTTAGATTTTTGAACAGCTCTAACAATAGACTCAGCACTCTGATCCAATATCTTAACATCAAAACTAAAAAGCCTCACCCTTATTTTATCTTTAGCAATCAATTTACTCTCCTAAACTTTGGGGGGTGGGAAATAAAACTACCCTTGCCCCCAAACACTATTCCAATATTTCAAGAATACGCCCGGAAGCAACAGTTCTACCGCCTTCTCTAACAGCAAACTCAACATTCTTATCCATAGCTATTGAAGAGATAAGTTCAACAACAATATCAACGTTATCTCCAGGCATAACCATTTCCTTATCCTCTAAAGTTACCATACCTGTAACATCTGTTGTTCTAAAAAAGAATTGTGGCCTATATCCTGGGAAAAATGGTTTATGTCTTCCGCCTTCTTCCTTAGTTAAACAATATATAGAAGCCTTAAACTTTTTATGAGGAGTAATTGTTCCAATAGCAGCAATAACCTGTCCTCTTTCAATGTCTTTCTTATCAACACCTCTAAGCAAAAGCCCAACATTATCCCCCGCTTGTCCTTGCTCAAGAATTTTTTGGAACATTTCAACCCCAGTAACAGTTGTTTTCCTAGTGTCTCTAATTCCAACAATTTCCACTTCTTGTCCAACCTTAATAAGGCCTCTCTCAATACGACCAGTAGCAACAGTACCACGTCCAGAAATAGAAAAAACATCCTCAATAGCAAGTAAAAATGGCTTATCAATATCTCTTTCAGGAAGATCAAAATAAGTATCCATAGAATCCAGAAGCTCTTTTATACACTTAGTAGACTCAGGATCATCAGGATTTGACATAGCTCCAAAGGCCGACCCCTTTATTATTGGCGTATCACCAGCAAATCCATATTTTTCAACAAGTTCCAAAACTTCAACTTCAACAAGCTCAACAAGTTCAGGATCTGCTAAATCTAATTTATTCAAAAATACTATTATTTTCTTTATTCCCATTCTCTGTGCAAGAAGTAAATGCTCTTTAGTCTGTGGTTCTGCTCCACTGTCAGCAGCAACCAATAAGACAGCAGCATCCATTTGAGCTGCACCAGTAATCATATTTTTAATATAGTCAGCATGCCCAGGACAATCAACATGGGCATAATGTCGAATTGCAGTCTCATATTCAATATGTCTAGCATTAATTGTTATTCCTCTTGCTTTCTCCTCAGGCGCATTATCAATATCTTCATATTTAAGCGCCTTAGCATCTTTATTTACCTTTGAACAATAAATGCTAATAGCAGCAGTTAGCGTTGTCTTCCCGTGGTCAACATGCCCTATTGTACCAACATTCATATGCGGTTTTGTTCTCTGAAAAACTTCTTTAGCCATGAATCACCTCCTAAATTTATACTCCAAATCTTTACTTAATTATTTAAAAAATTCTTATCTTAAGAATTCCACCTTATTTTTAACAATATAAACAATATACAATAATTACAAGATAAATAGAACTACCATAGCATACATTAAAAAGAATATCTTTTCTTAGAAATTGACCCGACTTTCGTGTTTTTCTAAAAGAATCCTTAACAACTTAGATAGTCTACACATTATTTAATATATAGTCAATAGATTTATTGTTTTATTTTAAACACAAGCCCTACTTAAAGATTATTAGAAAAAAGAAAAACAAAAATAGATAAAAAATGGTTATGTAAAAATTTTTACATTTTACACTGCCACTCTCCCCTCTCCCTTCCTCAAAACTTACCGCAACCCATTCCAATAGCCTAAACTTATTCTAAAAATAAATAATTATTAGAATAAATTCAAAACCTCTAAATCATCTTAAAAAGATTATAATGCATCCTCTAAAATAGATTATAATTCACTAACTTTGAATAATAGAATAATACTACTAAAGACATAAGATCTTTTCCTTAAATTATTTTTTACCACACAAAATTATTTTTTCTAAAATTTTACTCAAAAAAAGTAGTAATATCATTTGTAAATTCATAATAATCTAAAAATTTTGAATAATTTAAATTAAAAGATAATCAAAAACAAAAAAGAAAGAAAAGCAATAATCTGCGCAAAAGCAATTTGCAAAGAATAAATTAAAATGTCTATCATTAAAAGATAATCTTACTAGTATCCTTTTGTTTTTGTCTTAAATCTAAGATTTAATAATCTATAGGTTAAAAACAAACAAGAAAATCCTACTACTAATTTTAAAAAAGAGTAATCTAAAAAATACCGACAATATCTAAATTAAGAGCAAATATTAAAATTAAGATCAAGAATAAAACTAGTAATATTTGTAGCTAAAAATGTCATCATTAAAATGATAGTGCATGTGTGCACCACCTTTGGGATTTAATACATATATGTTATCAAAATTCAAAATATTTAAAATTATAGGTATTGCCATAAATTTTCACATAAAAATAAGGCATAAAAAGTTACTTAAGATTTTTTTAAAAGATATTAAATAATAGAATAAGCTCTACAAATAGAAAAATAAAAATTTTAACAAAAAATACAGTATAAAATTAAGGCATAACAACTATCTAACAATTTTTAAAACTTAAAAAATGTCTATTCATAAATAGATTTAGATATTAACGATATGCTTTTTCACCCCCCCCCCTTAGGGAAAATCATAATAAGAAAACTAGTAGAAGAACCCGTAAGATATAGAGATAAAAAAGAAATTCAAATAACTTTCCTATATAAAACATATATTGCAAGTAAACAAAAAGCTTAAATAATAATAGTTATCAGAACAAAAAAATTAGTAGCCAAAAACAATTCACATAAATTCCCTCTTAATATTAACTTTCCAAGCTTAGTTTTACTTTGGGCCATTTAAATTTTTTTCTGCTTCCAAGAACCACTAAGTAAAATAGCAAGCATAATGAAGAATCCAATATAACTTGGAATCATAGCAAAAATCCAAATATATTCAAAAAGTACACCAAAATATTTAATTATTAACATAATGGGCATTGCTACAAGCCATACTCTAGTAAAAGTAACGATCATCACTATATTAGTTAAACCAGACCCGATTAAAGCACTCTGCAGTGCAAGTTGAAAAGAAAATCCAATACTACCAATGGCAACAAAAAATAAATAATAATTTGCATATTCTAAAACTGTTTGATTACTGGTAAAAAGAGATATTAAAAAATTTCTATTAATAATCAAAATTAATGTAGTCGAAATAGAAATCAAACTTATAACAAAAAATCCCTTATGTAAAGTCTCTATAGCCCTTTTTACCTTATTGATTCCAAGATTTTGTCCAATTATCGATGCTAAAGCAGAACTAAAAGCCATTGCAGGCAAAAACAAAAAAGTATCTATCATATTAGAAATACCATAAGCAGCCAAAAAATCAGTCCCAATTGTTACAATAAATGAGTTAAAAATGATAAAAGAAAAAGATACCATAGCCTGACTTAAAGATGCAGGTATACCACATTTGAGTATCTGAAATAAATAATTAAGATTAGGAATTAAATCTTTAATATAAATTTTTAAACATTTATTAAAACAAAAGGCCATAATAAGATAACTTACAATAGTAATTAATTTTGAGAAAAGAGTAGCCCAAGCAGCACCAGCAATACCTAAATTAAAAGTAAATATTAAAATAGGATCAAGAATGAAATTAATAATATTTGCAATTAAAATCATCATCATTGAAATAACTGTGGATCCTATTGCATTTAATACAAACATAATAGACATACTTAAAAACATAACAGGAATCCCATAGATAGCTACAGAAAAATACTCCCTTGCATGATTTTTAAGATCTCCCGTAGCACCAATATAATCTAAAATAGGATCAATAAAAATGAATGCTAATACTACGACTAACATAGAAAGAAAAAAGCTTAATATCAACAACTGGCCTGAATATCTAGCTGTTTTCTTATAATTACCCTCGCCAAAATTCCTAGCTATTAAAGATATACTGCCTATGCCCATGCCCATGCCTAAAGATACAATAAAAAAATTTATAGGCCAAATAAGAGAAAGCGCGCTTACATATAAAGTACCAAGTTTTCCTACATAAAACATATCTGTAAGTTCATAAAAAATTTGAATAATATTAGTAATAACTAAGGGTAAACCAACAACAAAAATTACTTTATATATATTTCCATTAATAACAAGTTCTCTTATTTTATCTTTCTTTCTTATCAAAAACATTCTCCTTTAATAGAATAAAAATTTTATTTATCGATAATTCTTTTAATTTTTGCTCCTAAAGAGCTAAGTTTATCAACAACTTCTTCATATCCCCTCTCAATCTGATAAACATTTTGAATCTGGCTTTTTCCTTTGGCACAAAGAGCAGCAATAAGCAAGGACATACCTGCCCTAACATCAGGAGAAGATAGAACACTTCCCTTAAGAATTGTTTTTCCTGTAACTACAACTCGATGAGGATCGCAAAGAACAATTTGAGCACCCATTTTTATAAGTTTATCTACAAAAAACATTCTTGATTCAAACATTTTTTCAAAAATAAGAACTGTTCCCTGAACTTGAGTCGCAGTAACTATAACTATACTCATAAGATCTGTAGGGAAAGCAGGCCATGGACCATCATCAATTTTAGGAATATATCCTCCATAATCTAGCTTTACCTTTAAATCTTGATTTTTCTTTACATATATACTATCTTCATCATATTCAAAATCAATCCCAAGTTTTGAATACACATGCCTTATTAAAATAAAATGTTTAGTGTCAGCTCTATTAATTTCAAGCTCTCCTCCTGTTAATGCAGACAAGCTAATTAAGGAACCTACTTGCATAAAGTCAGCCCCTATTCGAAATCTAGTTCCTCTTATTTTTTTAACACCTTTTATTTTAATAACATTAGAACCAACTCCAGAAATATCAGCCCCCATAGTAATTAACATCTTACACAAATCTTGCACATGTGGTTCACAAGCAGCATTCATTATCACGGTTTCACCAAAAGCAAAAACAGCAGCCATAATAATATTCTCAGTGGCAGTAACTGATGCTTCATCTAAAAACATTTCAGTTCCAATTAATTTGTCTGCTTCTAAAATAATCCTCTTGTCATTATCTATTAACTTAGCACCAAGTTTCTTAAGTCCATAAAAATGAGTATCGAGTCTTCTCTTTCCAATAACATCTCCGCCAGGAGGAGCAATATCAATCTTTCCACATCTAGCAAGAAGAGGTCCAACAAACAAAATAGAAGCCCTAATTAAATCTGTTAAAGAAGAATTCATTTCCGTTTTAGTAATATTTAAAACTTTAATTCTAACAATACTTCCGTTTCTTAAGACTTGAGCACCTACATCCTTTAAAATATCTAAAATAACTTCTACATCTTTAATATTTGGAATATTTTCTAAAATAACCTCTTCATCTGTAAGTAATGCAGCTACAATACAAGGTAAAGCTGCATTCTTATTGCCACTAGCTGTTATCCTACCACCTATTTTAAAACCACCCTCTACAATATAGCTATACATTATTTTGCCTCCAGTCTTACCCAAGTATCAATAATTTAAATATCATTTTCATTCTTTGGTTTACCTTTAAAATTTACATATTCTCTTACAGTCTCTACTAAAATAGCTTTTCCATTATCATCAATTTCAACTATAGCACCATTAAATCCAAGTCCTTCCCAAGATTCAGAAAATCGGTTATACAAAAATCCTTTTAAAAATTTATCTATCTCAAATTCAGGAACATATCCAATGACACTATTTAAACTGCCAACTCTACCAAGATCAGTAATAACTGCAGTATTATCTAAAATTCTAAGATCAGCTGTCAATACTCTTCTGCCAATACCAAAACAAACACTAACTCTAGATTTCAAATAAAAAAACATAGAATTAGTCTCAGCTGTAGTATTTGAATCAAAAAGCACAATTATATTATTGGTATGCAACTTTATTTTCTCGTAAACATAATCAAAAGAAAAAAAAGGACTATTAAAGTTATATTTCGTAATCCCAGTCTGCCCAACAAGTCTAATTACGGCAACCTTACTACCATTAACATTATAAATAAAATAAGAATAACCCTTTATTCTAGCAGCACAATTTAGAGGCTTTAAAATAAAGTTATATTTATCAAGTTCATCACTTAATACAGTTCTTGAAAACGCATTTTCTCCTAAAGTTAAGACATCAACACCATACTTTTTTAGCAAAAAAACATGTCTTTTGTTTAGGCCCCTAAATCCTGTAGTAAAATTATTACCAGATACAACAAAATCTATTTTTCTATTCTTTTTAAAAGTAGACAAAAACTCTTTCGTAACAACAATGCCAGGTTTGCCTACAATTTCCCCAGCAATCAAAACTCGCAAAGCCACTAAAACCTCTCTTTTTATTTATCTAAATTGAAAAATTTAGAAATAATACTTTTTGCAATAATATTTGATAAAAAATAGCTTATGACAATTGAAATAATTATCATAAGCAAAACCAAAATAAACTGGAGAAAAGGAGAAATAATAATATTAAATTTAGCAACAAAAAAAAATTCTAGAAAAAAAACTAAAAGCATTAAAGATAAGTTAGTCAATGAACACAAAATAAAATATAAAATTTTCATAAATTAATGCTTTCTATTCTTTATAAACAAATCATAAATTGCAAATAAACCTATTCCTACAACAACATAACTGTCTGCAAAGTTAAAAGTTGGCCATCTCTGAAGTCCCAAAATGCCAAAAAATTTTATATCCAAGAAATCTACAACGCCTAAAGGTCTAAACAATCTATCAATAATATTCCCAATACCGCCAGACAAAATCAATAAAAATGAAATTCTAATTATTTTATTATCTTCTTTTAAAGAAAAACAAAAAACAAAAAATAAAACAACAATAGGAATTACAAGAAAAAATAAATTTTTTAAATTATTATCAATATTAGAACCTATTGAAAATAAGGCTCCAGTATTCCTAACATGTGTTATTTTTAAAAAATCTCCAAAAATAGATAAATATTCAGAATAAAGCTTGACATATTTAACAATTAAATACTTAGATAATTGATCAAAAAAAACTAAAATAGAAATAAATATAAAATTATTAATCATTTTGATTTTATTTATATTCATAAAAAATCCTTATAAATTAGTGTCTTTACTAATAAACTTAATTTGTAATTCTTCACAAGCCCTAAAATAATCCATTAATTTTATCAAACCAAATGTTTCAGTAAAATAATGTCCTGCAAATATTAAATTCACACCATACTCTTCAGCTAAAGAATAAATTTGATGAGAAGTATCCCCTGTTATGAATAGATCAACATCATATTGTAAAGCTTCTTCAAAAAAAGAATATCCAGAACCACTAACAATAGCTACCTTACAAACATGTTCTTTAAATTCTTTATAGTAAAGAATGTGTTTATTTCTTTCCTTAATCTTATTAAGGATCTCAGAAAAATTAAGACTAGAAATAGAAATAATGCCTAAATTAACTCCCTTATAGTTCGCAAAAGGGATAGGATCCCTAAAACCAAGAAAGTCAGAAAAAACCTTGCTATGAGAATAAACAGGATGCGCATCCATAGGTAAATGAAGAGAATAAAGAGCTATTTTGTTATCGATAAGATACTTAACCTTTTTATACATCACAGAAACAATTCTTTCAGATTTCGACCAAAAAATACCATGATGAGTCACCAAAAAATCATAACCCTTAGCTTCCTTTAAAGTCATCATACTCGCATCGACAGCAAAAGCAATATTCCTAACCTTGGACTCCAAATTTCCTACTTGAAGGCCATTAAGGCCTTTGTCAATATTCTCAAAATTTTCTATCTTAAATAACTCATCTAACTTAGATGATAAATCCCTAACATTCAAATCTAAACTCTCCAAATTGCAGCATAACTTCTATTACCTCTAAGTCTTCTATAAGAATAAAGATTATGATCACAATGCGTACAAAGACCCGAATCTTTAATATCTAAATTAAAACTAGAAATTAAGCTTAAATTAAAACTAAAATTATCAAAATATATTTTATCATCTCTATTACAAAAAGATATATTTAATAATTTCTTACTAAATTTTAATTTTGCTTCCTCTAAAAATTCCGAAGAAATCTCATAACAGCATACCCTATTATAAGGTCCAAATACAATTCTCAAATCTTGGAAGTTTGAGCCCATATTTTCAAACATAAGTAACATTTTTAAAATAATAAGCTTGAAACTACCCCTATATCCACTGTGAATAAGTCCAATATAGTTTTTTAAACTGTCAAAACAATATATTGGAAGACAATCTGCATAGTAAGCAAGAAGAGCAACATTATAAGAAGAAGAAACAAGACCATCTCCTTCCTGAAAATTGACAAAATCATCATAGACTTCATGAATAATATTTGTATGCAACTGTTTCAAATATTTTATTTTTTTGCTCTTCGGAATAAAATCTAGGTTATCATTGTTAATATCCTTAATACTCAAATTAAAAGGTTTTTTGGTGTAGACTAACTTAAACCTAGGATCTAATTCAAATTCATAATAAAATTCTCTTTCAACTACTCTCATAATCTAAACCCTTCACCAAGATAAAGCTTTTTAGCTTTTTCACTATTTATAATATAGGAAACATTACCTTCATCAAGTACCTGTCCTTGATAAATAATATAAGCTCTATCTATTATATCAAAAGCATCTCTCACATTATGATCAGTAATTAAAACACCAATATTTTTGCTCTTCAAAATTTTTATTATATTTTTTATATCTCCTATAGCAATAGGATCAATACCTGCAAAAGGTTCATCAAGTAATAAAAAATACGGATTAACTGCTAAAGCTCTAGCTATCTCTGTTCTCCTTCTCTCACCACCAGAAAGAGTATATGCCTTTTGATGCTGTATTCTTTTTATTTCAAATTCTTTAAGAAGATTTACAAGCTTTATTTTACGTTCCGCTTGAGATAAATCTTCTCTTCTTTCAAGAGCAACTAAAATATTATCTTCAACTGTAAGCTCTCTGAAAATAGAAGGTTCTTGTGGTAGATATACAATACCTATTCTTGCTCGCTCATACATATTAAGACCAGAAACATCATAATCATTTATTAAGACGCAACCACTATCAGATTTAATAAACCCTACAATAGTATAAAAAGTAGTAGTTTTTCCAGCGCCGTTTGGACCAAGAAGACCTACAACTTCACCTCTATGAACATCAATAGTAACACCATTAACAGCTATTTTTTCTCCATATTTCTTAACAATATTATCTGCCTTAAGAACAATATCATTAACATAGCCAACATCAAGCCTCTCTTTTATTGATTTTATTCTATTTTTTTTCCTTAGAAACATCTTCTTCTATCTGAGTAAATTTACCTTCAACACTCCCCTCAAGATTATATTTATTAGTTTCTATATTAAAAATTATCCTTGCAGCAGAATAATAATTATCATCTTGATAAATAACTGGAACACCCTCAAGAATAATTTCTTTTTCTTCTTTGTTATAAATACCATTCTCAGCTCTTGCAAAAGTTTCACCTTTATATATTTTAACAGAATACTGCATAACATAAGTGTTTGATTTATGGCCTCCCTCTATCCTCTCGGCCTTAACAACAAGTTCATTTTCTAAATCTTCAAGTTCAACACTTTTTTGAAGATAAAAATTATCCAATTTCCTATTAAAGAATAAAAATTGTGATTTAACATTCATTTTATTTTTATAATCTTCATAATAAACATTTCCACGAGCCTCAATATAAGAACTACCCTCACCATAAATCTCAATCTCATCAGCCCTAAGTTTAAAATCAGATGAAGTCACCTCAGGATTTCCCTTCAAAACAACTCTCCTATAAAGAGAAGACATAATCCCCTGGGAAAAATCTGCTTTAAAAGTAAAATCATTTTTATTTTGTGATTTTTTTTCTTTTTTAGCATACTTAAGCTTATTTTTATCTTGCCCATAACTATTAAAGAAAGAAATAAAAATTAAGAAAATAATGAAAAATTTCATCTTAAAAACCCTTCAATACCAGAATAAAAATAAAAATGATTTTGATTTAAAAAATATGAAAAACTTTTGCCAATTATATTACTATCATCAAATCTAACTAATACTATCTCATTTGGAGGTGAAAACAGCTCCTTGCTATTATCTCTCCATAAAAGTCTATTGGTATTAATCAAGTAATAATTATTCATATCTTCTATTTTTAATTCAACAGAATCTTTCATATCTAAATTTTTGGTAACATGAGAACCCTCTAACTTATTAAATTTACCTGAAATCTTATTATCCAATAAATGATATAAAAATCGTCCATTTTCTATTGTATAAATCTTGTAATCATGAAAATAATTAAAACTTAAAGATTCTAATACGGTTTGTTTCTTTCCTCTTACAATATTATGATAGCTAATTCCCAATATTTGTATTGAAGGAGTTTCTTTAGCAGCTTCTGACCTACCAGAATATTCATTATAATCAAAAGTACAACTTAAAAGCAGCGAAAACATAAAGAAAGTAAATCTTTTCATATAAACACATTGCATAAACTTACAAAGCTTTCTCTAGGCTTTTTAATTAAAAGAACAAATATTAAAATCTTGAAACAACCCTTATTAAACAATTTAAGTAATTATATTTTACATCATTAAATCTAAAAAAATCATTAACTTTCAAATTATCAAAGTTTCTTTTAAATTTGTAATTAACTTAAAATAAATTCTTATTATATCCATAAATACAATCAATAATCAGTAAATATTTCTAAAGTGCCTTATCAATAAAACCTATATTATACTTTTTACCTCTTAAATATTATTAATATAATTTTCATTATTAACAAATTTTATATAATTTTTGAACTAAAAAATCTATACAGATTAAAAGTTTAAAATCAAAAGCTTATCTATTTTTATGAGTAATTCAACATTATTAAAAATATAAATATCATCTTATTACCGATTTAGCTTAATATTCTCATTACCAAAAACTGCAAATTAAAATTAATAATAATAATGCTCAAGTTCATCATCCCTTTTATAAGTTACAATTTCATTTTCTTTAAACCAAATGGGAATCTCACGAAGAGCATCTGCAACATTAGCAGAAGAATGAATGATATTATAAATTGAAAACTTTTTTTCATTTGCATATTTAAAGCTATGATAAGAAAAATCTCCCCTTATTGTACCAGGAGACGCTGTTTTTGGTTCTGTAGAACCACAGAGTTTTCTAACAACCTCAATAGATTCAATACCTTCAATCACAAACGCAAAAACTGGAGAACTCATTATAAAATTAATTAAAGATTTCCAAACAATTTCTCCGTGTCTTATAGCAATATCATTGTATAAATAATGTTTTTCAGCTGTTTTTCTGTCAACTAAAACTATTTTGGTAGCTACAATTTTTAATCCCGCTCTTTCAAATCTAGCAATTACATTACCAATTAAGCCTCTTCTAACACCATCAGGCTTAATAATGCATAGAGTTTTTTGTATTAAAACAGACACAAATCCTCCTTACTTTTGGAATACAAATAAAGTTAATTATAAATTATAATTAACTTTATTAATAAATGTCTATTTCAGAATGGATGAGCTATAAAACTATACATATGATAAAATGGAAAATAATACACTAAAATATTTTGTTAAATTTTAATAAAATATTTTAACAATAAAATAAACATTAAACTCTTAAAAAAATTATTATTTATTTTTAAATAAAGAATTACCAAATAATTTTATATCTTAAACCTTAAACGAAAAGCTCTAAGAGTAGTAATTTTATCTGAACTGCTAATACTTCCCCCAACAGGAAGTCCAGAAGCTATTCTCGTAACACTAATACTTAAACTCTTTAAAATATTATTAATATAGTTGGCAGTTACATCCCCCTCAATGCTAAATTCTGTAGCAACAATTACTTCTCTAGCTCCAAGGTCTCTAACATATCCTAATAATTTATCAAGATTTAATTTATTAGGACCAATGTCCTTCAAAGGATCAAGATGCCCATGCAACACAAAATAAAATCCATCATACTCTTTAGTAGATTCAATAATATCTAAGTCTTGTGGTGTTTCCACAACACAAACTAAATTCTTGTTTCTATTTAAATCTGTACAAATATCACAAAACTCTATCTCTGTAAAGTTATAACAATTCCTACATTTTTTTATCTTAGAATGAAGGTTAATTAAACTTTCACCAAGTTTTTTTGAATATTCCTCATTGTTAGATAATATATCATAAACCATCCGTACTGCAGTCTTTTTGCCTATACCAGGTAACTTAGAAATTAAAGTAATCAAATCTTTTATAACCAACTCTTAAATCCCAAATGGGATAGACCCCATTGCTTTTGTCTTTATTTCTTCTTTAACTTTAGAAATAGCATCATTAAAAGCTAGTTTTAGCATATGTTCAAGTGCTTCATTATCTAGATCATTAAAGAATTCTTCTTTAACTGTAACCTTTTTAACAATGAACTCTCCATTCATTTCAACAATAACAACATCACTTCCTACCCTACCATAAACACTAATTTGAGATATCTCCTTTTTGATATTATCAACATTGTCCTTAAGGTTTGACATATTTTTTAAAAAATCTAGAGGACTTACTGCCACATTCTACTCCTTTACCTCAATTGCTCCAAAAATATTTTTAACTTTAATCACTTCACTTTCAAAGTCATCATCACTATCCTTAAAATGGCTTTGAAACACAACCTCTAACTCAGGGAATTCCTTACAAAACTCAATTTTTATCTCATTTTGATAAATCTTAAGCTGATTATACTCAAATATACTAAAAACCTTATAATAAAGTATGCCATTTTCAATTAAAATCTCTCCAGAATATATCAAGGTTTGCACATACCTAGATACAAAATAAATAAATCTTTCCTTAATCTTATCAATCTCTGCTAATTTATTAAAGTCATTTTTTGTTTCTATAAAAATCTCATCAATTTCATGAGAATCTAAATCTTTAGAAGTATCAGATTCTATATTCAAAGGAATAGGTTCGCTTCTATCTAAATCAAGCTTCACTGAAGTAATACTCTCCGATTCTGCGTTTAAATCAATATTATCTATATTAAAACCAGCCTCACTATATGCCTTATCTTCAATATTTTGTATTTTTTCAATTAAAATATGATTTGGAATATAATATTTAAGCCTGAGTATTTTAATGAAATTAATTTCAAGTTCATATTTAGGATTTACTGAAAACTGTAAATTCCTATAAGTTTCAAGTAAAATACTAATACTTCTCTCAATATGACTTAAATCAAAGCTTAATAATTTTTCTCTTAAACTTTCAGATTTAACTCCCATAAAAGTAAGATTTTTAATATCTAATTTTAAAAATAAAATTTCTCTAAAAAACTCAATTGCATCAATAAGAAATTGTTCACACGAAATTCCCGTCAAAAAAGAAGCGTCTAAGACATGAATCAACCCTTTTAAATCTTCATTAAGAATACTTAATGCTAATTTTTCTAAAAACTCATCGCTAGCCAATCCCATCTTAGTTTTTATTTGTTCAAGTTTTATATCAGAATTACTAAAAGAAACAATTTGATCAAAAAGAGTATAAGAATCTCTTACACTTCCCCCACTCTTATAAGAAATCCATTTTAATGCTTCATCCTCATATTTAATATTATCTTCAAGACAAATTTGCTTTAACATCTCATAAATCTTATCTAAAGGCAAAAGTCTAAAATTAAAATGTTGACACCTACTCTTTATTGTATCTGGAAGTTTATGTACTTCTGTAGTGGCAAAAATAAAAACAATATAAGAAGGAGGTTCTTCTACTGTCTTTAAAAGCGCATTAAAAGCAGAATTTGAAAGCATATGTACTTCATCAATAATATAAATTCTATACTTTGAAGTAGCAGGAGGAAACATTATTTCTTCTTTAATTTGCCTAATATCCTGTACAGAAGTATTTGAAGCACCGTCTATTTCAATAACATCAAGGCTATTATCATTGTCAATAGATTTACAACTGATACATACACCACAAGGAGTGACAGTTGGTCCTGATTTACAATTTAAGCACCTAGCAAAAGCTCTTGCAGAAGTTGTCTTACCCACCCCCCTTGGACCTGAAAATATATAAGCATTTGCTATTTTATTTTTTTCTATTGAATGTTTTAATGTTTCAACAACAAAATCCTGTCCTTCAAGAGAATTAAAATCCCTAGGACGCCTCTTAATGGCAGTACCTCTTGAAGATCTCATCTCACTTCTCCATAAATAAAAACCTTTAATTAAACTTTAGATGGTACATTGTAAAAATTATCAAATATAAAAAGACTACTCTTCAAATATTATAATATACACTGCCAACACTTAATTAAATGTTAACCAAATTAACCAAAAAGAAAACATATATACACAAAAATTTAACCTAAGACTTACGCACTCACTAAGTAATTACTTACCGCTGCTACCTTCCAGTCCTGACGGGATTAGGCAATCCTTAATAGTGCGGATCCTAGGAATCGGAGAGAATGGGATTCGAACCCATGATACACCTTGATGTAACACGCTTTCCAAGCGTGCGCCTTCAACCACTCGGCCATCTCTCCAAATTTGACAAATTCCGTGCCCAAGAGGATTTGAACCTCTGACCTTCAGAACCGCAATCTAATGCTCTATCCAGCTGAGCTATGGGCACAAATGATATTAAATTTATTGTAATAAAAAACATCATTTATTACAATAAATTTAACTTATAAAGTTAAACCAAAATATCTTTTAAGCCCAAAAAATGCAAAATAAATTCATTTATAAAATGAGTAATAAATGATAAAAATCCAATTATTATAGCAATACTCATTTTAATTATATCTTGCTCAAAATCTAAGAAAAATACAAAATCTTCTAACATTAATATTTAATATTAAAACAAAAATAATAAAAGAAACCGACTCTTATTAGAACAATAATATTTTTCACATAGATACCTAATTCCATTGTACCGGTAATAGAATCTTAGCTTGAAGATCTTATATAGAAATGCAATACATACAACAAAAACTAAAAATTAGAAGTAACAAATCTTAAAGAATGTAATCATGAATATTTATATTATTTTAATTTTAAAATATTTACAAACTCAAAACTTAAAATCATATCTATTATTCTATACTCATAGTAAGACAACAAAAGAATATGCAAATGAAATTATAAAATATCATCCTATTTAATCTTAAGGAAAACAAAAAAACAAAAATTTTAGATCTAATTTTAAACATAAATTAGAGTCCTTATTGAAAGTATTAAGAGAACAGGAGAAAAAAAATTTAAAGAATTCATAAAATTTGATATGAGAAATTACTTTTCTAAAAATAAATTTGAAGAAATTTTTAACAAAAATAAATATTATTCTAAAGCAATAGTATAATACCTCTTTTATGATTCACTATAATAAAAAACCATTCAAATAGAAAAGTTGAACTCACACTTTCAGCTGATAAGGATAGCTAGAACTAGCTTATTTTTACCAGTTCTCAAAATTATTAAAAACGGAGAGGGTGAGATTCGAACTCACGGTAGGCGTAAACCTACGACGGTTTTCAAGACCGTAGCATTAAACCACTCTGCCACCTCTCCAAACATAACTACAATTTTAATAAATTAAAGAAATTCTTGTCAAGATAAACATTATAACTAGAATTTCTACGGAGAGAATGGGATTCGAACCCATGGTCCTCTTTTTAAAAGAACAACTTCTTAGCAGGAAGCCCCATTCGACCACTCTGGCATCTCTCCTTGTCACATACTAGTAAATAGTATATTAGACACATCACATTGTCAATAAACAATACAATCATTTGCATTAACAATGAATCTTAAAGTCCCTATAAGCATCAATTAAATCCTTAATCTCTCTAATTGAAACATCCATTTTAATATTCTTAAGCTCATTTAATAAAATTTCTCTATTAATATAAACTTCATCATTGCTAACTTTAAGTTCAATATGTTCATCTTTAATTTTCCAAATATAAGGACAAAGCCTAATATCATAATTAATCAAAAATACAGGATCTTTTAAATTTAAAGAATTATCCATAAAAAATAAATATTCTAATATCCAATTCCCTTTTAAAACTATTGCAAACTCTTCTAGAAGTTCTTCAATTAAAATATCTTCTCTAGCCTCAAGTAACCTTAAAAATTCAGAATAAGTACCTGGATTAAGTTCGCAAAGTTTTTTAATATAAAAATATGCATCTTCAAGATCACGATTTCTTAAAAAAAACAAAAAAGCATAAAAACAAATTAAATCCACATCAGGATAATCTAAGACCATTCTTTCAATAGCTTTTTTAGGAGAAAAATTTAAAAGTTCAACTGTAGCAATATGCATATTGTATATTGTGTAAACATTAGGCAAACTTAAAATAGCCTTTACATAAGATTTAGTAGCTTGCGTCATATTTCCTATTCTATGCAAAATAGTGGCCCTATTATGCCACATATATTTAGAGTAATTAGAATCTGTTAAAAACCTTTCAGAAAGTTTAACCGCATTGCCTATCTCTCCCATAGAATAGAGATAGTACATTAAATAATTAATAACAAGAGCAAGATTAGCACTATAAAAACTTTTATCTATTTCTAAAGGCTTTGCGTTATTAAATGTACAATTATTTTTCAAGAGCCATTCATTTATTTTAATAATAGGATTATCTTTATCTATATCAATAGCCTTAATGAGAATATGATTAGCTTCCTCTCTTCTATTTAATATTTCAAGTAAAACCGCAGCATTATTAACAGCCTGAACAAGACTAGTATTTTGTTCGATAGCCCTTAAAAAACAACTTAAAGAATTTTCATATTCTTTAAGTCCAAAATAAAAAATACCAAGATTATAATTTTCAAAATAACTTAATTTATCTATTTTACCTTCAAATTTACTATCATTTAAAAGATTAATTAAAAATCTATATTCACTTAATATAGGATAAGTATTTAGGACATATAAGAGTGCCTTATAATCTTTAAGTCTGAAGTAAATTAGAGCTTTAAGAGACAGAGAATCAAAATTATCATCAAAAACATCTAAATTAAGAAGAGCATTCTTAAAATCACTCTTCTTATAAAGCTCTAATGCTTTTTCAAAATTCCCACTACTACTATTCATACTTTTTAAATATCTCCATAGGCCTTACAGAAATTTCTTTTGAAAAAGAAGCTTCATTTACAATCTTATCTAAATTATAAGAAGCAACACTAATATAATAAAGCCTTCCATCCTCAAGACCTGTAATCTTAAAGGAAGTTTTATTACCTACATCAATAGGAGATGATATAATACCTTCAGATGCTTTACCATGATAATTTCCAGGACTAACTCCAATATAAATATAATAACCAACAATGCTACTGTTAACAACAGGTATCCATTCAACAAATACTTCTCCTGAACCTGGTACGGCTTTTGTTATAACAGGCGGAAAGGGAGCAGCCTCAGGTACATAAGTAATCATCATATTATAAAGCGATGGACTATCTATAGGGTTACCGCTTGGATAAAATTCAACCTTAATTTGTATATATTTTGCTACATTATCAGCATTAGGAAATCCATCTTTAGGATCAAAATGAATCCAATCCCCAGTTAAATCCTTTTTTATCTCTCCATTCTCATATGACCCATAAAACACTTTATTATCTAACCTATAATAATAAATAATATCTGTATCTTTAGGCTTTTTAGTATCAAAGTCAATAGATAGGATTTGAGAATAATCTTTAGATAGCTTTATTGGCTCAGTAATAATATATCCCTTATTTCTTGAAAAAAAAGCATTGCTCACCTCTTCAAAACTTTTATGAATTTCAAAATTTTCAATAGCTCCCGTAAAGTATTGTCCTAAAGTAAAATCAATAAAATTACCAATGTTTAACAAATAACCAGCGCCCTCTTTTTTATCATTTGTAATATATTCTACAGCTTGTGGAATAGAATCTATTAAATACTCAAGCAGGCCTTCCTTCTGCTTATATCTTATAGTATGCAAATGCCACTCTTTAGGAATAAAGTCATCATCACTCTTTATTTTAACCTTAATAGGAATTCCTTCTTCGTTCAAAAAAACGTTGTTAAAGCGCCAAACAAAAGCCCCATCCTCACTCTCCAACCGAATAGCTTGGTCTAACCAAGAGCCCTTAATATTCTTATATCCATTCCAACTTACAATCATCTCTCCAGTAACAGAAGTAGTACGATATAACCAAAATTGAATAGTAAAATCAGATATTACATTGCCTGAATAAAAAAAAGCCTTCTTTGTTAGTGGCTTAAGCTTAATAGTATTTCTACTTGAATAAAAAATTAAAGAATTACCTGAAATATTATGAAAAGAATTCGAAATTTTCACATTTTCTGAATCAACAAAATAATTTAAAGAAGTATCTTTAAGAAGATTATCCTTCTCAATTTCTAATCTCAAATCAATATTATTAATATCTAGTACACCCTTATGCCTATCTAAATAAATTCCAAGAATGCCTCTATTATCCTTTTCAAAGCTAATATTATGACATTCCTGAATAAACTTAAATCCATCTTTGGAATCTAGAATCAACTTAAGTTCTTGAGAAAAAACATAATAAACACATAAAAAAAATAACAAAAACGTAAAAATAAATTTCATTACAAACCTTCAATTTTTCAAACAAAAAAACAAAGCACTTAATAATTATTTTTATGATACAATATTATATCATAAAAATAAAAATATTATTCCAAAAGGTAATAATAGAAAAATATGATAGGACGTTTACAGTATTTATACAAAAAAGTACAAGACTTTCCAACAACTAGTGGATGTTATAAGATGTATTCTACATCTAATAAAATATTATACATTGGAAAAGCAAAAAATTTAAGAGCAAGACTAAAAAGCTATTTTCTAGAAAGAATTGGACACAGAACAAAAATGTTAATGAGAAATGTAGAAAACATAGAAATAATTACTACAAACAGTGAATATGAAGCCTTACTTTTAGAATGCAACTTAATAAAAGAACATAAACCAGACTACAATATTAAACTAAAAGATGACAAGGGATATCCTATGATAAAAATAACTCGTGAGAAATATCCAAGAGTCTTTAAAACTAGAAAAATAATAAATGACGGAAGTGAATATTATGGACCATATGTTAACGCAAAAAACTTAGATCTAATATTAGATCTTATTAACAAAACATTTAAAACCAGAAAATGCAAAAAAAGTTCAAACACTCCATGTCTTTACTTTCACATGGGACAGTGTCTTGGAGTATGTTACAGAGATGACCTTGAAGAAGAATACAAAAAGGAAATAGACAAAATAAGACTAATACTAAATGGAAACATATCTGAACTTTTAGATGAAATTGAAAGAAAAATGAAAGAAGTAATTAAAAAAGAGAACTTTGAACAAGCAATAAAATTAAAAGAAACTAAAAAATCATTAATAGAGATAAATCAAACTCAAATAATTATAAAAATCAATAAGATGAGTACTGACTACATATACGTATACAAATCAGATATATTCAATGTTATTGTAATATTTAAATATAGAAAAGGAAAATTAGTAGAAAAAGATATCCATTTTGATGAGAGCATATATGAAGAGGATGAATTAGTAGCAGAATTTTTAATCCAATACTATACAGCTATTAATATGATAGTACCTGACAAGATATACATTTTTAAAAATATTGAAACTGAGAACATTGCTAAATTAATAAATGAACTTAAGCACATAAAACCTGAAATAATTTATGAAGAATCTCAAAACAACATAAAAATAATGGAAATGGCAATTTCTAATGCAGAAATCGCATTAAGAGAATATGTTAATGAAAGGCATAAAACACTAGAAAGTCTAAGAATTGTTATTAATATGAAAAAACTTCCAAAAGTAATTGAAGGATTTGACATTTCCCATATTAATGGATACAAAACAGTAGCGTCTTTAATTACCTTCAAAATGGGAAAACCCTTTAAAAACGGATATAGAATTTATAAAATAAATTCATTAAATAATGGAGAAATTGACGATTTTAAGGCAATAAAAGAAGTTATATCAAGGAGATATTCAAAATTAATAAATGAAAACTTAGAACTACCTGATTTAATTTTAATCGATGGAGGAAAAGGCCAATTAAACGCTGCTTATTCTATTTTAAAAAGATTAAAAATTGAAGATAAGATTGCTATTTGCGCTCTAGCAAAAAAAAAAGAAACAATATTCTTGCCAAATAAGGCACAAGGTATTAATCTTGTAGAAGGAAATCCTGCTCTTAAAATATTGCAAAATGTTAGAAATGAAGCACATAGACGAGCGAATGGGTTTAACAGTAAACTACACAGAAAAATAAAACTAAACTATGGCGACTTAGAGGGGATCGGTAACAAACTTGCAAAAAATATCTTAAAAACACTAGGAACATATGAAAATATATTAACTTTAAATGAAAATGAAATAGCTGAAAAGATGAGTATTAACATTAATCTTGCAAAAAAAATAAAAAAATTTTCAGAAAAGAAGCATTTTAAAAATATGAATCCATAAAACAAATTGTTTTTATATACCCACATACTAATCTTACTAAAGCAATTAATATAATATTCATACTCTAAGTTTTTTAAGTTAGCTTTATTATGATTAACTAAAGAATTTTGACCATCCATCCAAGAAGATAATTTTAATAAAACTAATCAAGCAACCTATTTCTCTCAGACATATTTGAAATATTATTTAATAATTCTTATACTCACCAAAATATGTTTTTATGAAACTAAACACATATAAAACTGAAACATAATCCAATTTGCCCCCCAAGCTATTTATAACTTCATTTATTATCTTATCCAATAAACTCTTACGCTCATTTTTTAAATGATTTCTTATATTCTCAACTTTTTTAAATCTATCTAAAACTTTTTATATATAACTTTTAAATTTAATATTTCTAATATCTAATATCAACCTCAAATTTAAAAACATCTTCAGCAATAGTTTTATTGAATTACATATTGTATATAATTAAAAATGATGAGATAAAAAGTAAAACATCTTCAGCTTCTATCCTAAGATCAGAGATTCTTGAAATCATATCATTATCACTAGAAATCCTGAGAAATCCATAAAATTTCTCAGGATTATTTTACAAATCTTTAACAGAATTTAAAATTCTGCTAATATAGCATTAACAGCATTATTATCTGATATAAAAGAAACATTAAAAAACAAGAATAAAGTAAAAAACTTGCTGCTCCTTATAAAAATCAAATCATATTCTTTATACTAAAAATTCTATTAATTTAAAAATTATAATTAAATTTACAAGAAAAATTATTAAGAATAGTTTCCTCCTGCCTGAGTAGTATAAATATCATAAAATATGCTAAATTTAAATGTAAATTTTTACCATAAATTCTTGAATACAAGTCAAACTTATGAAATATTTTTAAAATGAATTTAATATCAAAACATGAATAATTTTTAAGTCCTACCTTATAAATACTCTCTAATGAGAAAAATATTTTATATTTTTTAAATACAACCGAAATATTACCAGAATTTTGAAAATCCATTTTTATTTTTAAAAGCTTTTTAAAATGCCAAACAAGACTCATTAATACGCTAATAAAATCCTCTCCATGGTCTAAAATAGATTTAATTCTAACCAAAGAACTTTCCATATCTCTTTTTAAAATTGATTCAAATAAAGAAAAAGAATTTTCAGGTCTCACATAACCAATCCAAGAATTTATATCATGTTCATCAATAGTTTTATTTTTAGCAAGAAGAGAAAGGGAATCTATATAAAATTTTAAAATTTTAGTATCTGAATCTAACATAAAAAGCATTAAACTTATGGCCTTATCCGTAATTTTTGTACCAAGCTCAAAAAAACTTTTCTTTACAAATGAAAACTTAGCAGAATCAGACAACTCATAAAAAATTTTCTTAATTAACTTCAAAGAATCCTTAGGATCAAAGCTAATTGAA
The DNA here is from genome assembly GCF_014084025.1 of Borrelia sp. A-FGy1. Taxonomy (NCBI): domain Bacteria; kingdom Pseudomonadati; phylum Spirochaetota; class Spirochaetia; order Spirochaetales; family Borreliaceae; genus Borrelia; species Candidatus Borrelia mahuryensis. The sequence goes on along the minus strand of NZ_CP043682.1, from coordinate 477,865 downwards.
TTTTCACTAGAAACAAGAATAACAATCTTATTTAAAGACTTAGAAATAGTACTATAAATTAATTCTAAATCCTTTTTGTTTTTTAAATTTTCAGCTTCATAAATAATAAAAGCCTCTTTTTTATAAAAAAAAGAGTTTGTTAATAGTAACTCAGAAAGCTCTACTGATGACAAATCAGATAAAAAAATTTTATTAACCAACAAATCACTAAACTTACTTAAAATGTCTTTCAAATAAGCTTCCTTTAATCCTTGCTCTTTACCTAATAGTAAGTAAACTTCCTGCATATAAAATATTATAATTCAAATGCTAAATATATTATAATTTAACTGTTAGGTAAAAATATGAAGATTGCAATATTCACAGACACGTATCTTCCCGATAAAAATGGAGTAGCGACATCAATAAAGCAAATTAAAGAAGGATTTGAAAAAAAAGGTCATATTGTTTATATTTTTTGTCCAAGTTCTAAAAAAGATTCCTTGAAAGAAAGTAATGTTTACCGATATTTATCAATAAAACTGAGTCACAAGGTAGATGCTAGAATAGCTTTTCCAAATAAATTAAGAATAAAAAAAATTATAAGTGAATATCAACCTGACATAATTCACACACACTCTGAATTCACTATGGGTAAGATTGGAAAAAAGCTGGCTTTAGAATACAATATTCCAATTGTTCATACAAATCATACAATGTGGGATTATTATCTGCACTATTTAGGAATTTTTAAATATTTAACCAAACCAGATAAATTAATGAAAAAATTTTACAATCAAATACATCATTTTATATATCCATCAATTAAGGCAAGAGATAAATATTTTCAACTAGCAAATCATTCTGATTACAAAATAATCCCAAATGGAATTGACAGAAAACTCTTCATAAAACATTTAAACAAAATAAAAAAAGAAGAAATTCTAAAAAAACATGGGATAAGCTTAAATGATAAAGTGATAGTATTTGTTGGCAGGTTAAATAAAGAGAAGAATATACACTTACTACTAAAACACTTAAAAAAGTTTTTAATTGAAAATAAAAATTATAAATTAATTCTTATAGGAAAAGGAAAAGAAGAAAATGCAATAAAAAGATTTCGGAAAAATTTTGGACTTGAAAAACAAATAATACTCATTGGAACAATTCCATGGGAAGAAATGTATTACTATTACAAAATCTCTGATGTATTTGCAAGCCTATCAATGAGTGAAGTATATCCAATGACAGTAATTGAAGCTTTAACTGCTGGAATACCTGCCGTGCTCATTAACGATATAATATATAAAGATGTAATCTCTCAAGGAAAAAATGGTTTTTTAATAGAAAAATATGAAGACATACATAAATATATTAATAAAATAATAGAAAATGATGAAAAACTAAAAACTTTTAAAAAAAACACAGAAGACAACTCTCTTATTTTTTCAAGTTTATTTTTCATAGAAAAAATTGAAGAATATTATTCTCAAATAATTAAACAGAAAACCTCTAACATAATTTATTAAAATCAATAATATGAATAGGAAATTTTATTCCCATATCGTCTAGAACAAATTTAATATTCTCAGATATGAAATATTGAAAATCCCAAAAAAACTCCGTATTTACAAAGCATCTTACTTGAATAATTATGTAATAAGGAGTATAACTGTCTACAATGGTACTAGGACTTTCAATTCCATGTTGTTCTCTATTAAATGAAAAAGCTAATTTTTCTATCTTATCCTTAAGAAGATTAATATCTGTATCATAAGGCACTTGAAAGTTAAAAGCAATTCTTCTTTTAGGATTTGCAGAAAAATTAATAACTGATATATTTGTAAATTTAATATTTGGAAGCCTTACAACCTTACCGTCTACAGTCTTAAGTGTAGTAAAGAATATTTGAACATCATCTACCTGTCCTTCAACATCATCACATCTAATGTAGTCACCGATTTTAAAAAAATTAGAGTTTAGAATTATTAAACCACTAACAAAATTAGATAAAATACCTTGAGCAGCAAGTCCAATTGCAATGCTTAAAGACCCAAATATAGCAAAAATAGAAGTTGTTGAAACACCAAGATAAGGCAAAATTATCAAAACTAAAACCATATCTACCATTACTCTAAAAAATGACTTTAAAAAGTTCAAAATAGTAAAATCTAATTTTGTTTCTAACTTTGATTTTTCCAAAGTCTTAAAAAATAACTTACTCAATTTATTAATCAAAATTCTTAAAAAATACCATACAAAAACAGCTATAAGAATTTTAAAACCATAACTTATTATCGTTTCAAGCATTTTATTAAAATAATTTTGAAAGATAAATATCTCTTTAAATACATTTGAGGTTATTGACTGATCACTCATAAGCTATCAAATTATAACATAAAAAATATAAAATGAATCTTATATCATTAACCACTAATAAAACACTTAAATTAAAAAATCTATATCTAACATGATATAATTATGTTTAAGTTCTATCTATTAAACCTAAACTAAGGAATATATGAACAAACTAAAAGAAGAATCATACGGATTATTTAATTTATTCTACCTTGTACTCAAAATAGCAATATTCACTATTGGCGGAGGACTATTAATAATATCTGAACTTAGAAAAACAATTGTGAATAACAAAAACCTAATTTCTGAAAAAGACTTCAATGACATTCTTGCCTCGTCCAACCTAGTTCCTGGCGTGACGGCTATCAATTTTGCATTCTTAATTGGTAAAAAACTTAAAGGATTTAAAGGAGCAATTTTATTAACCATTGCTGGTATATTACCCTCCATAGTTGTAATTACAACACTAGCATTTTATATAAAGTTAGATTCAAATAATATTTATTTTAAAAAATTTCTTGAAGGTGCAAAAATATCATCTACTATGATAATGTCAATGGTTATACTTGAATTCTCAAGAAAAATGATAAATAAATCAATATCAAAATGGTCCATATGTTTAGCAGTGGCATATATAATATACAATTATCATCTAGACCTAACATATATACTACTAATATTTTTATTAATTTATTTTGCAAAATATACAATAAAAAAAAGATATGATGATAATGTCAATAAAAAGGCACAAATTTGAATCTTATAGATTTATTTATCACATTCTTTAAAATAGGAATTCTAAATTTCGGCGGGGGTAATGGAATTACAGCAATAATTAATAAAGAAATAATTGATAATAAACAATGGATAACAAAGCAAGAATTTATTAATATTATTACAATATCCAGAATTACACCAGGTCCCATTGCTACTAATATAGCAACTTATGTTGGTGCAAAAATTTCCGGGGTTAGTGGAGCCATCATTTCTACGATAGCTTTAATTACTGCACCTCTACTAATTATTACTCTTATAACACTAGTTCTACATAAGATCAATTTCCTAAAATATTATTTGGAAAACTTAAAACCTGTGATTATAGCATTATGGTTAATTACTATATTTATTTTAGTTAAAAGTATATTCTTAAAAATAAACACTAATAACACAGAACTTTTAAAAAGCTTTTCACTTGCATCACTAAACTTAATTATTTTATTACTTTACAAAAAAACTAGCCCTGCTATACTAATAATTTTCAGTGGAATACTGTATATTTTCATGTAAAGATGATTAAGCAAAACTTAAAAATAGCACAAAAACTACGCATGACTCAAATAAATACAATAAAAATGTTAAGTCTTGATACAAAAGACCTAATAAAGATTATATTAAATGAAATTGAAAATAATGATTATCTTCAAGTAGATTCAAATCAAATATTTTTTGAAACACTAAAAACTTATAAAGTTAGAAAACTTTTTTATAAAGAAGATGAAAATACTAAAACTCTATATGAAATTGCACTAGAAAAAACATCAATTAAACCCTCTTTTAAGGAACATCTTTTATTTCAGCTAAGAATTCAAAAATTGAATAAAGATCAAATTAAAATAGGAGAAACTATAATAAATAATTTAAATAATAAAGGATTTCATATAATAAATCCTTATGAGCTATTTAAAAAAGAAGACTGGCCTCAAGTCACTCAAATGGTTGAACTAATTCAAAAGTTTGACCCAATAGGAATTTGTGTTTTTAACATAATAGAATCACTAATACTACAAGCAAAACACCATAAATTAGACAATATTATAATTAAAATTCTTGAAAAAGCTGATTTACTTGATAATACTCAAGAAAAAATAAAAGAAGAACTTAAAATTAATACTCAAGTTTTCAATCAAGCCCTTGAAACAATTAGACTTACCCTTAATCCTAATCCAACATTTGAGTTTAAAGATATAAAAGACACAAATCACTACATTGAACCTGATATCATCATCATAAATAAAAACAATAAACTCAAGATAAAAATTAAAGAAGTAAACATTTTTAAAAAAGAATTAAAAAAACACGAAGTCAAAGATTTAAAAAAATATAAACAAGCAAAATGGTTAATTGAATCATTAAGATATAGAGATGAAGTACTAGCCAAAATAGCAATAGCAATATATACATTTCAAAAAGAATTTTTACGAAGAGGGTTTAAAAGCTTAAGACCAATGAAGTTAGCTGACATATCTGAAAAAATTAACCTATCAAAATCAACTATATCAAGAACAATAAAAAATAAATATCTAAAATTTGATTGGGGGATAATCTCTGTTAGAAAATTATTTAATTCAATAGGAGGTTCAAAAACAAATGAATTTTCTAAATTAAGTATTAAATTAATAATAAAAGGAATCTTAGACAAAAATAAAAAGGTGTCCGATAATAAAATTTCTGATATACTGAAATCTAAGGGAATCTCTATTTCAAGAAGAACTGTAAATAAATACAGAAATGAATTAAAACTTGAGGGGGAAGTTTATGGAACATAAAATACAAGCTATTAATTATCACTTAAGTAGTACTACAGAAGATTTTATTTTAAAAAAATTAAGCAAAATTGGAGAACATATTAAAAAGAATTCGGAAAGTTTAAAAATCACAATAAAAAAAGAAAACGATGCTTTTGATATAGATGCTCATCTTCATTTTAACTGGGGCAAAATAATACATATTAAAGAAAAAGGCAAAGAGTTATACCAAATAATAGAAAGCTTAATATACAGGCTTCAAAATACAGCTAACAAAGAGAAAGACAAAAAAGAAAATAATAAGTAAAATTACATGCAAAAAATAGAAATTGAGATAACCAACAAAGAAGGTATTCACTCAAGGCCATCTAGCATGATTTCGTTAATTTCAAGTAAATATCCTTCTTGCAATGTAAAACTGGTTACAAAAGATGGTAGACAGGCTGACGCCAAATCTACTATTGAAATCATAATACTCGGAGTAATATATAGGGAAAAAATAACGATTTTAGCAAATGGAAAAGAAGAAAGCGAAATTATTGACAAATTATCAAAACTATTAAAATCAAATTTTAAAGAAGAGATTAAATAATGAACAAAAAAATCTTGTACAAAATATTGATTATCCTCAATCCAAAGGTTGCATTTGGCATGCTAGATTATGTGCAAGATGCAAGCCATCATGTTGAAGCTAAAATGTCTTCATTTATAATGAGTCTAGCTGTTATTGTAATTTCAGCTAGCTTCCTTGGGAATTTAGTAGGAAGAATAGGAATCCCAAAAGTAATAGGACAAATAACAGCAGGAATTATCTTAAGTCCAACATTTCTTGGAAAAGTTAAAATACCTTTATTGTTTCCATTAGGAATTACTCGAATTGGAGACAATTATCTAATAAACGAAGAAATATTTGCAATTTCAACAATAGCTTCAATCATCTTACTCTTTACAGCAGGTATTGAAACTGACCTAAAACTATTCCTCAAATTCTTACCTCGTGGAGGATTAATAGGAACAACTGAAGTGATCGGTACTTTTGCAAGCTTCATGCTAATATCTACAATTCTTTTTGATATTCCATTAATCAGTCCTACATCCATTTTTATAGGCATCATTGGAACTCCCACTTCTGCAGGAATTGCTGCAAGCATACTCTCAGCCAAAAAAAAGATGAGCACATCGGAAGGAGTTACCATAATATCAACTTCAATAATAGATGATGTTCTCTCAATGATAATGTTAACAAGTGTAATAACAATAGCAAGATCAATATCAGAACTTGATATCATGAGTTCCATTATAGCTACAATTCAAAACATACTAATTTGGTTATGCCTAACCTTTATATTAATCTTATTATCAGAGCCAATATCAAAACTACTTAAAAGACTGAATAGTGTCACTCTAGCCACTGTAATAACTATTGCTTTAACTTTTATTGTATCAAGCTTCTTTCAAAATTTAGGAATGTCATTTGTAATTGGGGCTTATGTATTTGGTCTTGCCATGTCCAAAACAGATATCGTATATGTAATCCAAGATAAACTAACAATATTTGAAAGATTTTTCATACCAGTATTTTTTACATCAATAGGCCTTATGGCTGATATAAATGAAATACTATCAAAAGAAGTCTTAATACTAGGAGCCATGCTTAGTTGTGTAGCAATAGCAACTAAGCTTTTTTATTGTTTTATTCCAGCATGCTTCCTAGGCTTCAATAAGCTAGGAGCATTAAGAATAGCTTTTGGTATGATTCCAAGAGGTGAAATATCATTAATTATTGCAAACGTAGCGCTTTCTTCCGAATTTATAAGCCAAAAAATATTTGGAATAGTTATAATAATGGTTTTCCTGCCTACAATAATTTCAACACCAATAATCAACTTACTGTTTAAAATAAATAAAAATGGCTTAAGAAAAATATTCAGAACAGAACATAACACTCAAATCACAGTATCGTTTGCATACGATAACTTAGCAAAAATACTTACATGGGATTTAAAAAATGAACTAAGAAAAGAAGGCTTTTTCACTCAACAAGTAAAAAATGATTTCTCTCAATATATAAATGCAAGACGAGATGACATTTCCCTTTCAATTAAAAGAGAGGGAAGTAAAATAACATTTGAATGCCCAAATAAACATTTAATGATAATACAAGATCTTTTTAGAGAAACTATTCTACATTTAGAAACAATAACTGAAGAAGTTAAAACTGTTTCTATGAATGCAAAAAAGTTAGATTACTCAATAAATTATGATAAAATACTTAGAAATAGTAAACTTAATAAAAGAATCAAAAAGGAAAACATTATCTTAGAATTAAAAGCAAAAAACAAAATTGAAGTATTAAGAGAACTTTTAAGCGTAATAAAAGTTGAGATTGACAAAGAAATGATTCTACAAGACTTAATGGCAAGAGAAAAAATCATAACTACAGCCCTTAAAGAAGGATTTGCAATCCCTCATTTAAAGACAAATTTAATCAAAAAAATGCATATAGCTATTGGAATAAGTCATAATGGAATCGATTTTAATGCCATTGATAATAATTTAAGCCACATATTTATATTAATACTATATCCAGCTAAGGATTACGTTAATTATCCTCCAATTTTAGCATCTATTGTAGGTAAAGTTGACCTAAATAAACAAGAAATGCTTAACGCTAAAACTGACAAAGAAATTTATAATATAATAGTAGGATAAATTATGTTTAAGATTATTAAATGCAATCAATTGAACAATAAGCTTATAAACAAAAGGATAGAAATAAATGCTTGGGTCAAAAAAATTAGGCATCACGGAAAAGTTACTTTTATCAACATTAGAGATAGATACGGCGAAGCGCAAGTGCTTGTAAATGATGAAAATCTATTAAAAATAGTATCCCAGATTAAGATGGAATACTGTATTAAAGTTCAAGGAAAATTAAATCTAAGGCCTTTAGAACTTTTAAATAAAGAAATGAAAACAGGAGCTTTTGAAATACTTGCAGAAAGCATAAATGTAATTTCAAGATGCAATGAACTACCCTTTATGATTGAAGATAACAATAATGCAAGTGACAACTCAAAACTTGAATATAGATATTTAGACTTAAGACGAAAAGAACAAAAACAAAAAATAATAATAAGAAGTAAAGTAATACAAATAATTAGGTCTTATCTAACAAAAAAAGATTTTTTGGAATTAGAAACTCCAACTTTAGTAAAGTCAACACCAGAAGGTGCAAGAGACTTTTTAGTTCCATCAAGGATACACAAAGGACAATTTTATGCATTACCACAATCACCACAAATTTACAAACAACTTACAATGATAGCTGGTTTTGATAAGTATTTCCAAATAGCTAGATGTTATAGAGATGAGGATTCAAGGGGCGACAGACAACCAGAATTTACACAACTTGATTTGGAAATGAGTTTTATAAAGAAAGAAAATATTTTTAAGCTAATTGAAAGTCTTATGTCTATCGTATTCAAACAAACACTCAATATTAAGCTTCCCAAAAAATTTAAAAGGATTTCATATAAAGATGCAATGAATAGCTATGGAAGCGATAAGCCAGATACAAGGTATGAATTAATTATTCAAGATATGGGCCATCACCTTAAAAAGTCTTCATTCAATGTATTTAAAGAAGCATTAAAAAATAAGAATACAATAAAAGCAATTATAATTAAAAATGAAGCTCATAACTTTTCAAGAGCCAAGATCAATAATCTAGAAAAGCATGCGAAACTTTATAACAAGGTTAGTAATCTTTACTTTACAAAAATAGAGAATAGCGAGTTTACAGGTGGAATTGCAAAATTCTTAACTGAAACAAAGAAAACTTTATTTGAAGCTTACTCTTTGCAAAATAACGATATAATATTTTTTATATCTGACTCATGGGAAAAAGCTTGCAAAGCAATGGGACAAATTAGGATAAAAATTGCAACCGAACTCAATCTAGCTAAAAAAAATGTTTTTGAATTCTTATGGATCGACAATTTTCCTATGTTTGAATACGATGAGGATACAAAAACCTATAAAGCAGCTCACCATGTATTCTCTCTTCCTCAAAAAAAGTACATTAATACTCTAGAAAAAGAACCAGGTAAAGCTTTAGGCGAAGTTTATGATCTTGTATTAAACGGAATGGAAATTGGCTCCGGCTCCATTAGAGTACATAATAGGGAATTACAACAAAGAATATTTAATATAGTAGGTTTTAATGAAACAATAATAGAAGAAAGATTTGGATTTTTTTTAAAAGCATTAGAATATGGAGCTCCCACTCACGGTGGGATTGCAATTGGAATCGATCGACTATTAATGCTTATGACAAATTCAAGTTCAATAAAAGATGTAATACTTTTCCCGAAAAACTCATTTGCCGTCAATCCTCTTGACAACTCTCCTTCTAAAATCTCAAATAAACAATTAATAGAATTAAATTTAAAAGTGGAAGAATATAAAAAGTAAGGATGCAAAGCATCCTTACTTAAGATTTATTCAATTGAAATCTTTTTCTCTTGCGCTTTCTCAACAACCTCTGTTTTTTTAGGTAGACTAATAATTAGTACACCATCTTTAAGTTCTGACTTGATTTTATTCTGATCAATATTAGTAGATAGCCTAAAACTTCTTGAAAAAGAAATATCTTTTCTTTCTATTCTTAGATACTTATCGCCTTTCTCTTCCGTGTCATACTTACTCTCATAACTTATTGTCAAATAATCATTTTTAAGCGAAATAGAGATATCCTCTTTCTTTATTCCTGGCAAGTAAGCTTCAAGAGTGAATGAAGTACCTTCATCCTTAATGTTAACTGGAACATCTTGAATTCCTTTAGGGCTCATAAAATCAAAATCATCATTCAAAAAATCCAGAAAACTTTTTTTATAATTTGTTAACCACATATACAACTCCTCTTTTATCACTGTATATATAAACCTATGCAAAAACCATACCAAACACCTGCTTCAAATAGTAAAACATAAAAGACAAAAATACAACAACATAAAAACAGATCATACATTTATTATAACTAAAAGCTCTTTTATGTGTATTTAATACACATAAAATCACCTTTCAATTGACAAAATTCTTTTATTATTTTTACTTCAATTTCTATTGATATTATTAAGATTTCTGCAAGCAAGTTTTACACGTTCTTTCATGCTAACCTCAGATTCTCTAAGCCAAACTCTTGGATCATAAAACTTCTTATTTGGAACATCCAAGTTTCTACCATCTCCAAGTTGGCCCTGTAGTCTATCTTCATTCTTTTTATAATAATTTAATACACCTTCCCATGCAGCCCATTGAGTATCTGTATCAATATTCATCTTAACAACACCATAAGAAAGAGCCTCATTAATCTCCTCTATAGTAGATCCAGAGCCTCCATGAAACACATATGAAACAGGCTTAGGATTATTACTTAATCCTAATTTAGATACAACATAAGCTTGGCCATCTCTTAATACTTTAGGAGTAAGTTGAACATTCCCAGGCTTATAAACTCCATGAACATTTCCAAAAGCAGCAGCAATTTGGAAATTAGGGCTAACCTTCATAAGCTCAGAATATCCATAATAAATATCATTAGGAGTTGAAAATAATTCTTGATGTGCCCTATCTGAATTATCAACACCATCTTCTTCTCCTCCAGTAATCCCAAGTTCAATCTCTAAAAACATTTCAATCTTATCCATTCGTTCTAAGAATTTCTTAGATACATCAATATTTTCTTTAATTGTTTCTTCAGATAGATCTAACATATGTGAAGAAAATAAAGGCTTCTTGTGTTCCTTATAATATTTTTCTCCATATTCTAAAAGTCCCTCAACCCAAGGAATTAATTTCTTTGAGCAGTGATCTGTATGAAGCACAACAGGAACTCCATAATATTCAGCCATTAAATGAACATGCATGGCACCAGAAATAGCTCCAAGCACAGAATTTAATTGAGGTTTATCAACCTTCAATCCCTTACCGGAAACAAAAGCAGAACCGCTGTTTGAAAACTGTATCATAATAGGAGAATTTATTTCTCTAGCAGCTTCTAAAACAGCATTAATTGAATTTGTCCCTATGCAATTAATTGCAGGAATCGCAAAACCCTCATTCTTGCATATTTCATATAGAACATGTAAATCTTTTCCATAAACTACACCAGGCTTAATTTTTTTTAATACACCCAACTAGACCCTCCTTATAATATATAACTACATTATACACCGAAACCTTAAAAGTGACTCCAGTTTAAAACAAAATCTCTAAATAGCATTAAAACAAAACTACACAATTCCAATCTAAAATCAAAAAGATAAAACTAAATTAACCTAGACTTATACCAATCTGCAAACCTTTTTATTCCCTCTTTAATAGAAATTAAAGGTTTATAAGCAAAATCATTTTTAAGCTTTGAAATATCACAACAGCTCTCTACAACATCTGCTTTTTGCAAAGGCAAAAAATTTTTTAAAGCTTTACTACCAAGATTTATCTCAAGTTCATTAATAAAATCCATCAATTTAGTAGCATGTCCTGTTCCTATATTGTATATTTTATAGGGAGCAAGTGAGCTTGAAGATCTAGGATTTTTTATATTAAAGTTATTATCCCTCTTAGCAGGATTCCTAAGAACAGTATAAATACCATCTATAACATCATCAACATATGTAAAATCTCTAGCCATGTTCCCATTATTAAAAACATCAATAGTAGTTCTCTTTACAATTCCATCTGAAAACAGATATAAAGCCATATCAGGTCTTCCATAAGGACCATAAACTGTAAAAAAACGTAATCCTGTTGTTGGAATATTAAAAGACGAACTATAAGAATGTGCTATCACTTCATTAGATTTTTTACTAGCTGCATATAAATTTAAAGGATGATCTGTAATATTATCCTCATCTGAAGGAATGATTTCATTTATTCCATACACCGCAGAAGTTGAGGCATAAACAAAATGTTTGATACTCTCTTTATATATCCTACAAGCATCTAAAACATTAAAAAATCCAACAATATTAATTGATATATAACTATCGGGATTTTCAATGCTATCTCTAATTCCTGCTTGCGCTGCTAAATGACAAACATGCGTAAAGTTATGCTCTAAAAAAAGATTTAATATCTGTTCTTTATCCAATATGTCAAGATAAACAAAACTTAAATTATCATACACATCGCTCTTAACAATCTTCTTATTCTTAATATTTTTACAGTCCAAACCTAAAACTTCTAATCTCTCATACTTCAAGCTAGGTTCATAATAGTCATTTAATACATCTACACCTAGAACTTCATGTCTATTATCAGCAAGCTTTTTAGCTAGATGAAACCCAATAAATCCTGCAATACCTGTTAAAAATACCTTCATATAAACCCTCTTAATACCATGTATATCCTGTTAAAAATAAATATATTTTTGAAATATCTAAATTATTATGTTAAATAATACTAGATTGAATTCTTATAACCCATAAAAATTATCTAACTAAAATTTCAATTTCTAGAAAAAAGAAGAAATAAAATTCTAATTCTTTCTTCTAATATCCTCTTCTTTGATAACTACGAAAATTATTATATTTACCATTCCTTACATAAGAAATTCTTACCCTTTTCAAGTTTCCATCCCCTTCGCTTTCTGTCCTAATATCATTATAACGATTTAAAGTAGTATGAATAATTCTTCTTTCAAAAGGATTCATTGTTGGCAAAAGAATGGAACGTCTGCTTCTTTTTACTTTATGCAAAGAGCTTATCGCTAAATTAATAAATTTTGATTTAAATCTTTCTCTATAATCTTCAATATCCAGTATAACTTTGTTAAAATTACCATTTTTTCCAATAAGCTTAGATGCATAAATATTTGCTAAAAGCTGTAAAGCATCCAAATTTCTTCCTTCCCTTCCAATTAATATACTAGGACTATCTGTCTCAATAGATATTTTAATATATTCGCCTTCACTAGACTCAATCTTTAAATCAACACAGTAACCCATCTTAGTGACCATGCCCTTAACAAAATCTAAAACTTTATTATAAATATCTTCACTGTAGTTAACTTCATCTCCTATATTTTTCTCTTTTAAATGAGGAGATACTCTTATTTTAATCATCTCCTTTTTAAACAAAAATCCAACTTTTTCCTTTTCTAAAATCTCTACATCAAACTCTCCTTCTCTTAAATCAAGATCCCTCATTGCCTTTTTAATCGCTTCTTGCTCTGTTTTTCCATAAAATTCATAACTCATTATTCCTATTCCTCCTTAAGATACATGCTTTTTTATATAGTATTGTTGTAAAATAGTAAAAATATTTGTCGTAATCCAATAAATTAAAAGCCCCGACGGCATATCATAAAGTATGAAAAAAAACATAATAGGCATCCCAAAATATAAAAATTTTTGTTGCCCACCAAGATTTTTGAGATCAACATTAGAGCTAAAAATTGTAGAAAATAACTGAGTAAACATCATAATAAAAGGTAAAATTCTAATGTCTGTCCATAAAAAAACTTTATACCCAAAATAATATATGCTATCGCCAATTGATAAATCATCAATCCATCCTGGGATAAAACTAGCTCCCCTTAGTAAAAAGAAATTATTTACAAGTCCATAAAGAGCAAAAAATACAGGAAGTTGTAAAAGGATAGGAAAACATCCACCAAGAGGATTAACACCTTCTTCCTTATAAAGCTTACCTATTTCTTCATTTAATCTTTTAGGATCATTTTTAAACTTGATCTGTATTTCTTTCATCCTTGGTTGCAATTTAGAAAGTTCTGCTGTAGCTCTGAATCCTTTAAAAGTCAAGGGGAATATAAGTATCCTTACAACAATTGTCAAAAATATTATTGAAAGCCCCCAATTAGGGATAACATTATAAAAAATTTGCATTATCAATTGCATAGGAACTTGAATAAAGTATAATAAGCCTTTTTCAACAGACATTCCAAACTCCATATTAAATATATTAAAACTATTTTCATATTTTCTATCAAAAATATCTAAGTATTTATTATCTCTAGGGCCTGCATAAATATAGAAAGTATCATTAATATTTTTATTGTCTATTCTATTTAAAATAAAAGCCTTTAAAATTTTATTTTCATTTTTAAACTCAACATTCATATTTTTTTTTGAAACCAATATTTCAAAATATTTAGTACTAGATCCCACCCATTTAGGTTGAATAACACTTAACCCTTCTTTTCCATACCTAACTTTAGTATCGTAATAAATAGCTTGAGATAAGTAGTTATTGTATTGAAGCTTACCTCTATCACTCAACTTTTCAATATTAGAACTTAACACAAAGTTATAAGAATCAATATCAAGCTTATTGCTAGAGTCAGTGCTATTCAATAAGATTTCAAGCTTTATCAAATATTCATTTTTTTCTGAAAATTTATATCTCTTGACATATTCGTAATTTTGACCATTATATTTAAAATTGGTCTTAAAATCATGAGTATATTCATCTACTTTTTCGTAAGAAAACAAATTTTTAACCAATCCATCAAAACTAACATAGAAAAAACCTTCTCCATCCATACTAGCATTAACCAACTCAGTGGGTTCTTTTTCTAAATTTAAATGGCCTTTAAGTTTCAAAGAAATTAAATTTCCTCTAAATGTTGAAAAAGTAGCATAATATACACCGGTCTCAATGCTAATATCCTCAGAATTAACACTTAAGTTCAAAATATCACCTTCAACAGTCAAAGATCTATCAATATCAAAATTTTTATTTAAGTCAAAACCAACCTTTTTATCAACTACAGAAGGAGACTTTTGAAACAAAAAAATATCATTAATAAGCATAAAAATACCAATAAAAACCAAAGATAAGTAAATAGATCTTAAAATTTTTTTGTTATGACTCACATTTCCCTCTTATCGACCTTTAAAAATAAACTTTTCATCATCATTTCCAATTCATGATAATTAACATTTGATTTTTTGGGAAAAATTAAAAAAATAAAATCAACACTACTGTTTTTAAATAAATAAAGCTGATTTCTAAAACATTCCTTGAAGATTCGCCTGACACGATTCCTATTAACAGCACCTTTAAAACTCCTAGGAAACGTAACAAGTATTCTAGAAATTGCTAATCTTGTATACTTGTAAAATACACTAAATCCATCCATTCTAATTAATTTACCTTTTTTAAAAAGGTCTTGAATTTCTACCTTTGTTTTTATGCTAATACTTCTTTTTTTCATCAGAAACAGTTAATTTTAATCTTCCCTTAGCTCTTCGCCTTGCAATAATAAGTCTTCCATTTTTATTCTTCATTCTAGATCTAAATCCAAACCTTCTATTCCTTCTAACCCTACTCGGCTGATAAGTCCTTTTCAAAAAAACCTCCAATTAAAAATATTCTTTATTACTAAGACACAAATTAAACACTGTAATATTATAGTATACAAGTACAATTGTCAATAAATTCATCTTATTAAAACCTTTACATCTACTATCTTAATACCTGTAGAATCATTTATTAGCTTTATTATTTTTGATTTCCGCAAAGAAAGGCTATACAAAATGCCTGAATTCTTAACTTCAACATATAATATTTTATTATCCCTCAGATTTAATAATTTCACACTCTCTGAAAATTCGCCAAATATCATTTTCCAATTTTGAGAAAGTAATAAACTAGCATTCAGATTTTCATTAGAAATAATATCTGAGTTTAGATACTTCTTAAGTATATTTCCTGCTTTTTTAAAGTTCAAATTTTCCATTTTTAACTTTATATACTATAAAATTATTATCTCTTTTAAAATCATAGCAGTCATCTAAAAATGTAAAAAAGCACTGAGAACTCTTTGGCAAAACATCAAATACTCTCTCTCTTCTTCTTTTATCTAATTCCAAAAATACATCATCAAAAAGCAAAATTGGTGCTATTCCATTTTTTTTATAAAACATAAGAACCTGCACAAGTCTATAAATCAAAGATAGTATCCTATTCTGACCCGTTGAAGAATGATTTGTAAAAACCCTATCGCCATTTAGTACTTCATATAAATCTCTGTGTGGTCCTATTAAAGTATTCCTTTCAACAAGCTCATTTTTCTCATTCAAAAGTAAAGTTTTTAGGAATTCACTTCTCTCATTACATTTAACGGAAGGCATATATTTAATTTTCAAACTGTAAGAAACATCAAAAATTAGTGAATAATAGTGTTGAAAAATTTCATAAAAGTGCTTTATAAATTTTTCTCTCATTTTTGTTATCTCAAGAGCATAGTCAATAAAGGTCTCATTATAAACTTTCAGCAAATTTCTGTCTCCTTGTCTTAAAATTAAGTTTCTTTGTTTTACAATTTTTCGATACTTTCTAAGAGAATCTAAATAACTTAAAGAAATAAGACTTATTGCTTGGTCAAAAAACCATCTCTTCTTAGAAGGAGTTCCTACAATAAAATCAATATCATAATTTGAAAAAACAATTGCTGGAATATTTAATATCAACTCTTTCCTGTCTTTTATAATACTATTGTTAACTTTTATTTCTTTTTTTCCATTTATAAGTGATATATTAATTTCTCCTTCATTTCCTTTAGTACTATAAAAGCATTTTAAATAAAATTCTTTCTCGCCATATTTGATAAGCTCTTTATCAGTATTAACCAAAAATGAAGATGCAAAAGCAAGATAATAAATAGCATCAAGAATATTAGTTTTACCTGATCCGTTCTCTCCACAAAAATAGACATTGTCATAATTAAAATTGATAACCTGATTCTCTATATTTTTAAAATTACAAAGCTCAATTTTATTTATCATCTTATCATAAAATGTTAATTTAGAGTCATGGGCATTATTAAATGCATAAAGTCATCATTGCCAGGTTCACTTAGTTTTAATACATCTCCTTGACTGAATTTTATTTCTAACTTTGAATTATCAAATGCACTAATTGCCTCAGAAAGGTAAGCGCCATTAATAGCTATGACCTCTTTATTTCCTTCATATTCGTAATTAGGTACTTGTACGAAGAATTCTCCTCTTCTCCCTGTAATCAAATCTTCTGCAACAAGTCTTAGTTGATCAACCAAAAAGTTTAAAATCACCTTTTTGGACCTTTTATCTGTATAGGAACTCACTCTTGAAAGCCTATCCTTTAATATACTAATTTCAGTTAAACATTTATTTTGTTGTTCTTTTGGTACGATACTTTCATAATCAGGATAATTTCCACTTATAAGGCTGCATGCTATTTTATAGTTATTAAATTCAACATAAAATTTTTTATCCGAAACTTTAACTTTTACCATGCCTTCTCCCGTTATCATTTGTCTTAATAGATTAAACATCTTTACAGGGACTATAAAATTAATATCTTCTTCAGCTATTAATTCTGTTTTGTATATAGACATTCTATGTCCATTTGTTGCAACAAATATTATTCTAGATTCTTTTTCCTTTGTAATGTAGACTCCATTTAAAACATTTTTAGATTCGTCTAATGATGCTGCAAATGAAACTTTATTTATAATTTTCTTGAATTCATTTTGACTTATTTCAACCGTAAAGTTGTAAATTTCTCCATTTATCTCACAATTATAGCTCTCAACTTCATCATTAGAAAAAGTTGGTTCGCTTAAATGATCATTTATCTCGTTATTGTCACTTTTTCCGGATTCTCCAATTATACTTAGTTTGTTTTCATTTTCTTCAAATGTTATTCTTAGTTCATTGTATAGGTTTAGAGCCTTTACTGCATCAGAGAAATTTGAAGCATTTATTAATACCTTGAAATTTTCTACTGAGACAATAGGAATAGTACTTTCAAAGAATATATTCCTGTCTGTTGATTTTATTTTAAGATTAGAGTTTTTTATTTCAAGTAATATTGAACTCCAAATATCGTTTATGTTTCTGTTTATGATTATGCTTTTTGCTTTGTCAATTTCATTAGAAATTTGTTCTGTATCGCATAGTATAAATTTTTCATCCAAACTTTCACCCTCCTTAATTATTATATTATTATTTCCCTATTTTTATAAGTTTAGTATTTTTGCAATTTTTTTCTTTTATATTTGTTAGTAGTTGTGTTAATAGAGTATTGTCGAATTGTCTAATTCGTCATATTTATATTTTTTAAAAAGAATAATATCTGTCTAATTGTCTGTCTAATTATCTGTTTTTTTTGTCGAATTATTTGTTTAACTTGTTCAAAAGTATTTTACTTTTTATATATTTTATTAGCTTTTGTTGATTTTGTTCATAAGTTCTATGATTAAATTGTTAATTTCTAGGTCGTTATTTCTTTCTTTATCAATCTTATTTATTGAGTAAAGCACTGTTGAGTGAGTTTTCCCTCCAATGATTTTTCCTATTTCAATTGTTGAAAGTTCTGTAAAATTCCTCAGAAGATATGCATAAATGTGCCTTGCTTTTGTAATTTCTGGCTTTTTACTTTTTCCTTCAATATCTTTATTTGTGAGTTTTAATTCTCTTAGTATAACTTTTTTTATGTTTTCAGTATTTATTTTGTTATGTGTATTTGCATCATCCCTTTCATAAACTATTATTTCTTTAATTATTTTGTCTACTATGTTAGTGTCAATTTCTATATTTTCAAGGTCTATGTGTGCTTTTAATTTTGTTACCGCCGCTTCTAAATCTCTTATATTTGTTGTTACTTTTCTAGCAACTAAGTTTAGAATATCTTTTGAAACTTTGATGCCATCCTCTTCTGCTTTTTTTTCTATAATAGCTACTCTTAGCTCAAAATTAGGCTTTGATATATCTACATTCAGTCCTCTTGTAAATCTACTTTTTAATCTATCTGTAAAGTTTGTGAGTTCTGAGGGCTGCCTGTCGCATGTAAATACCATTTGTTTGTTTTCTTCGTAAAGAGCATTAAATGTATGGAAAAGTTCTTCCTGTATCCCTTCTTTTTTTTGTAGGTCATGAATATCATCTATTAAAAGCATATCTAAGTATCGATATTTCTTTTTAAATTTTTTTGTTTCGTTTGTTTTTATACTTTCTACGAATTCATTTAAAAAGTTCTCAGCGGTTACATACAGTATTTTTAGTTCTTTATGTAATTCTTCTGTTTTGTTTCCTATGCTTTGAAGTAAATGCGTTTTCCCGAGGCCAACTCCACCATAAATTAAGCATGGATTGTATTTTTTCCCAGGATTTTTTGCAATTGATAAGCTTGCATTATATGCAAGCTTATTATTTGGTCCTATGATGAAATTTTCAAATAAATACTTTTTTTTTAGAAATGGATTTTTATATTTTTTATGAATTTCTTCTTGTATTATATATTTATTTGTATTTTCTGTTATGTTTTTAATGTAGCTTTTATTGGTTTCTCTTTTTTTATATAAACCTTGTTGTGTTGAAATCTTGTCTAATGCAATATTTTTATATTCTAAATTCTTATTGTTAGGTTCATTTTTTTGATTTGTAAATTCGATGTTAATTTTTCTGTAACCTTTCTCAACTAAGATTTCTTTTATTCTTTTAGAGAATCTTTTTTCTACTTGATTTTTATGGAAAGAATTTGGAGTAGATATTTGTATATTTTCGTTGACTGTATTTATAAAGTATAAATTTTCAAACCATATGTAAAATTCTTCTTCAGATATTTCTTTTTTTATTTCTGCTATAATTAAACTCCATATATTTTTTCCTTCTTGCATTCTTTGTCCTCGTTGATTTTGGTGATTCTAAGCACATCCTTGTTGATTTTGGTGATGTATATATAGTATATAGTATAATGATTAACTAAAACATTGTCTGGATGATTTGTAGATTTTAAAATTTTATTAAGGATAAAGCAAACTAAATATGTTTTATGTTATTTAATAGATATTATCTTGTTTTTAATGTAAAATTTGGTTATATCATAATTTATGATTAATTGTGTGGAAGGTTTATGAATTATGTTGCTAGTAATATTCAAGTTTTAAAGGGACTTGAAGCTGTTAGGAAAAGGCCTGGGATGTATATTGGATCTGTTTCAATTAGTGGACTACATCACTTGGTTTATGAAGTAGTTGATAATAGCATTGACGAGGCTTTAGCTGGATTTTGTGATAAAATAGAAGTTGTTATCAATCCCGATAATTCTATAACAGTAAGTGATAATGGAAGAGGAATTCCTACAGATATTCATGAAGAAGAAGGAATTAGCGCTCTTGAACTTGTTCTGACTAAGCTACACTCTGGGGGAAAATTTAATAAGGGTACTTATAAGGTTTCTGGAGGACTTCATGGTGTAGGTATTTCAGTTGTTAATGCTTTATCGTCTTTTTTAGAGGTTTTTGTACGAAGAGATGGTAAGGTTTTTAGACAGACTTTTTCAAGAGGTGTGCCAACATCTGGGGTTGAGATTGTTGGAGAAAGTTTTTCTAGGGGCACTAAAGTTACTTTTTTAGCAGATCATGAAGTTTTTGAAACTTTGAACTACAACTTTGAAGCTCTTTCAAAGAGGCTTAAAGAACTTGCATTTTTAAATGATAAAATACGAATTTCAATTGAAGATAAAAGAGCAGGAGAAGAGAAATTTAAAGAATTTTATTTTGAAGGTGGAATAAAGGCTTTTGTAGATTATTTAACAAATAATATTAAAAGTATTCAAAGTGAACCTTATTTTATTGAAGGGTCTCTTGATGATGTTATTGTTGATGTTGGACTTAAATGGACAGAGGGATATTCTGACAATGTTTTATCTTTTGTCAACAACATTAATACTAGAGAGGGAGGAACTCATGTTGCTGGATATAAGAGTGGTCTTTTTAAAGCAATGAATGATGCTTTTAAAAGGGCAAAGATAAGTAAAAAAGACGTTCCCATCCTTACATTAGATGATTTTAAAGAAGGGTTAACGGCAGTAGTCTCTATTAAAATACCTGAACCTCAATTTGAAGGGCAAACTAAGGGAAAACTAGGTAACTCTTATGTTAAAAAAATTGTTGAAACTATTGTATATGATGGACTTTTGAAGATTATTAACGATAATTCTTTAGAAATGGAAATTATTTTTAATAAGGCAATAAGGGCAGCTCGTGCACGTGAAGCGGCAAGAAAAGCAAGAGAATCTGAAAGGAAAAAAAGTACGTTTGAGAGTTTAGCTTTACCTGGAAAATTAGCAGATTGTTCTTCTAAGAATCCTGTTGAGAGAGAAATTTATATTGTAGAAGGAGATTCTGCGGGGGGAAGTGCAAAAATGGGGAGAGACAGATTTTTTCAAGCTATTTTACCTTTATGGGGGAAAATGCTTAATGTTGAGAAAACAAGAGAAGATAAAGTTATTACAAATGATAAACTTATTCCAATAATAGCTTCTCTTGGAGCTGGTGTTGGGAAGACTTTTTGTATTGAAAGGTTGCGTTATCATAAGGTTATTATTATGGCTGATGCTGATGTTGATGGTTCTCATATTAGGACTCTGCTTCTTACTTTTTTCTTTCGTTATATGAGGACTTTAGTTGAAAATAAGCATGTGTATATAGCTATGCCACCTCTTTATAAGGTTAAATTTGATGGCAGAGTGCATTATTTTTATGATGACTTGGAAAAAGAATCTTTTTTAGAATCCATTCAGAGTGAAAAGAAAGACAAGGTTATTATTCAAAGATATAAAGGTCTTGGGGAGATGAACCCTACTCAACTTTGGGAAACTACTATGAATCCTACGACAAGAAAGATGAAATTAATAGAGGTAGAGGAAGCTATGCAGGCAGAGAGAATTTTTGTTACTCTTATGGGAGATGATGTTGAACCTAGGAGAAAGTTTATTGAACAAAATGCACTTGATGTAGTAAATCTGGATGTGTAATTGGAGCAGGGATGTCATCTAAAGAGAATGTTGAACAAATATTAAATATTAAAATAGAGGATGAAGTTAGAACATCTTATTTAAATTATGCAATGTCTGTAATTGTTTCAAGAGCTCTTCCTGACGTAAGGGATGGGCTTAAGCCTGTGCACAGAAGAATTCTTTATTCTATGCATGAAATGGGGCTTAGATCAGATAAATCATTTAAAAAAGCAGGGAGGATCGTTGGTGATGTTCTTGGTAAATATCATCCTCATGGAGATCAATCGATTTATGAGGCACTTGTGAGACTTGCTCAGGATTTTTCTCTAAGATATCCTGTAATAAGTGGACAGGGAAATTTTGGATCTATTGATGGTGATCCTCCTGCTGCTATGCGGTATACTGAAGCACGAATGGCAAAAATAGCAGAAGAGCTTGTTAAAGATATAGATAAGCAAACTGTTGATTTTAAGCCTAATTATGACGATTCTTTAAGTGAACCTGAGGTTCTGCCGACTGCTTTTCCTTTTTTATTGGTAAACGGATCTAGTGGAATCGCTGTTGGAATGGCTACAAATATGGCTCCACATAATTTAAGTGAAATTTGTGCTGCTTTGATTTACATGTTGGATCATGATAATATATCTGTTTATGATTTAATTGGGATAGTTAAAGGACCAGATTTTCCAACTTCTGCGGAAATTATTTATAGTGATAGCTTAGTTAAGGCTTATACAACAGGTAAAGGAAGCGTTGTTGTTCGAGCCAAATATCATATTGAGAAAAAACCAGAGGATATTACTTTTATTATAGTGACAGAAATACCTTATGCTGTTAATAAATCTTCCCTACTTATGAAAATTGCGTTTTTATTAAAAGAAGAAAAATTAGAGGGTATTTCTGATATAAGGGATGAATCAGATCGCGATGGAATTAGGATTGTACTTGAGGTTAAGAGAGGATTTGATCCTCTTATTGTTATGAATTTACTTTATGAATATACTGAACTTAGGAAAAATTTCAGCATAAATAATTTGGCTCTTGTTGATGGAATTCCGAGACAATTGAATTTAGAGGAACTTTTATCTGAATTTATTAAGCATAGAAAGGAAATTGTTAGAAGACGGGTGGAATTTGATTTAAAGAAAGCAAGAGAAAAGGCTCATGTTCTTGAGGGATTAAATGTAGCTTTAAAAAATATTGATAAAGTAATAGAAATAATAAAGTTTTCTAGGGTTATAAAGGAGGCTAAGGAGTGTATTATTAAGGAGTTTAGTTTATCAGAGATTCAATCTAATGCTATTCTTGATATGAAGTTACAAAGGTTAACATCTCTTGAAATAGAAAGAATTGAAGAAGAGTTTAAACTTATCTTAGCTTTGATAAAGGATTATGAAGATATTCTTTTAAATCCAAAAAGAATTGTTGACATTATAAGGGAAGAGGTGATTAATTTAGGTTTAAAATTTGGCGATAAGCGCCGAACAAAAATAATTTATGATGAGGAGGTTTTAAAAACAAGTATGGCAGATTTAATGCAGAAAGAAAACGTTATTGTTATTCTTACAAAGAAAGGTTTTATTAAGAGAATCTTACAGGATGAATATAAACTTCAAGGTATAGGTGGTAAAGGTCTTAGCTCTTTTGATTTGCAAGATGGAGATCAAGTTAATATTTCTTTGTGTGTAAGTACTCATGACTTTTTATTTATGATTTCAAATGAGGGAAAACTTTATGTAATTAATGCATATGAGATTAAGGATACTTCTAGATCTTCAAAGGGACAAAATATACGTGAACTTGTTAATTTGGGAGAAACAGAAGAAATATTAACCATAAAAAATTGCAATGAGTTAACAGAGAATAATTATTTGTTAATAACAACTGCTAGTGGAAAAGTAGCTCGTATTGAAATGGAAGGACTTAAAACAATTAAGGCAAGAGGAGTTATTATTATTAGGCTTGTTGATAAAGATTTCGTTACAAGTGCTGAGATTGTTTCTAAAGATGAGAAAATTATTTGTATTTCTAAGCGAGGGAACTCTTTTATATTTAATTCAAATGATATTAGACTTACACATAGGGGAACTCAGGGTGTATCTGGCATGAAGGTTAAAGAAGGTGATGTTTGCATTAAGTCTTTAGTTCATAGGCAAGGATCTTATCTTTTAATTGTTTCTGAAAATGGATATGGAAAGAGATTAAATATATCTAAATTAACTGAGCTTAAAAGAGGAGCTACTGGTTACACTAGCTATAAAAAATCAGATGAGAAAGCAGGTGAAGTTGTTGATGCTATTACAGTAATGCAGGGAGATGAAATATTCCTTATAAGTAGGAGTTCAAAGATTTTAAGAACATCGGCAGATAAAATATCTGAGCAAGGTAAAGATGCTAGAGGAATTCAGGTATTGTCTCTTGATGAGGATAAGTTAGTATCTGTTTCAAAATTTATTAAATGATAAGTTAATATTAACTGTATTTTTAGAATGTTCCAGGGAACATTCTTTTTTTTGTTAATTGATATTTATGTAAAGTAATTTTATAAAACTTCGTGGTGTTTTTAATAATATTATAATAGATAGATTTTATTTAAAAATAATGAGAAAAATATTTAGGCTTTATGTCTTCTATTTCTAATTATAAAATGTCTTTTAATAGTTAGAAAATAAAATTTTAGTACAATTTTATTGTGTTATATCCTTTTTAAGATTGAAAATAGTTTTTTATTTATCTCATCTAATTTAGTATCTTCTAATGCTTGTATTAGTAATTCTGTTATTTTTGCAATCCCTTCAGATTTGGTAGTGTTTTATTAGATTTGGTTTTGGTGTTTTTTATGATTTGCATTTTTTCATAGATGGATCAATAATTTTAAAGATTTTATTTTTTACTAAAGATTTTTTTTAAAAATAAGTAAGATGGAATTTTTGCAATTTATTAGGGCAATATATTTTATTACATTACAAATTGTTTAGGAATATTTGATAAGGAATTTATATCTCTGAATATTAATGAATAAGTTTTGTCCTTTTTGAATCCCATGCTCTGCTATATTAGTCAATTATTGATTGCTTTCAAGTAGTTTTTATAGTTATTTTTAATATCCTTTCAATTTTTGTATATTCTTTGTTGAATATATTAAGATCTCATACTGCTTCGTCTTTAAGAATTCAGCTATTACTTTTTTAATTGTCATATTTAAAATTCTTAATTTTGGTAATAGTTAATTATTGTTTTATAATTTTTGACCCTTAAATCTATTAATGTCCCTAGGTCATTTGACATTTTTATTCTTCAATTTTACAAATTATTTCTTTTGTAAGTTTTAAAAAGCCTCAAGATGTATTGTCTTCTTTGTTACACATATGTGCTGGTTATTTTTCCTTCTTTTGATTTATATATACTTATATTTTTCTTATTTTAGCATTTAAAGAAGTTTTAAAATATTTTTTAATTTTCTTTATTCTTATTTCTAACGGTAACGGTATTTATAAAAATAACAGTAATCTTTTTAGCTTTTCTTTATTTGCTAAGATACTTATTTTATCTAATATATGATTAGTTCCTTTAAAAGCAAAAGTTCTGTTTCTATTTGTATTGAAACTTTCAAAAAGAGTATTTATTGTTAGTATTGAGGTAGCATAGGATATCCATAAGGATAAAATCATAGTTGTCTTTTTATATTTCATGAGAAAATTTTTTAAAACTTTTCCCTTGTGATTCCATTTTTTAATTTCTTTTCAAGCAATGTTAAGTTTAAAACTTGAGTGAATTTTATTTAAATTAAAATTTTGAATAAATTGAATTTTTTGTTTTTTTAAATAAGCTTATAACTTAAATTTGATTCCTTACTCTTCTTTTTTAAGTTTTTAGTATACCATGTGTTTCTTTACAGATCAATAATCTATTAAAAAAAATATTAAGAAGAGGTGCCTTTCCATTGAATAAGCAATGTTTAGTTCCTATTTGTTTTAAGAATGCCTACTACTCTTTTAATTAATAATAGAAATTATTTTCATAAAAATTTTATCTTGTTGTAATTGTGGAGCATGAAATATATAAAATTTTATTAGAGTAATGAAATGAATTACAAATAAAAATAATTAAATTAAAGAATTTTCTTTTAAAAATAGTAAAATATCTGCTTTATTTTTTTGATTAAATGTTATTGTAGTATTTATTTTTTCTAAAAAACTTGCATCTGTAATTTTAATTCCTATTCTTTTTTTTATTCTTATAAGTAAGATATATTGATTATAGTTTAAATTTAGATTTAAAGTTTCCATTTCTTCTTTTTCTATTAATTTTGATTTATTTATTAATTCTCCTGCTGACTTGTAATATGCTTTGATTAGACTTCCTTTTCCAAGTAGAGTTCCTCCAAAATAGCGTATTGTGATTATTAGGGTGTCTGTTAAATTATTATTTAATATGGCATCTAGTGTAGGTTTTCCTGCTGTTAAATGTGGTTCTTTGTCGTCACTCATTCCATTTATAAAAGAAATTGAATTGCCTATTCTAAAGCCATATACAACATGCGATGCATTTTTAAATTTTAATCTATATTCTCTTAATATTTTATTTATTTCTTCTTTTTTCTCTACATGAAAAATATATGATAGAAAGATGGATTTCTTTACTTCAATTTTTGAGTGGATACTTTCTTTAGGAGTTAGCATTATATAATTTATAATATATCATATTTTTTATGTTGAAGTATTTTTAATTTATGTATATTATTAATAGTAATTGTTTTTAGTAAGTACTGAAATCAAGTTTTTGAGGCGTAGAAATGATATCAGGATTGAATCCTACATTAAGGTTATTTAAGGACCATAGGATACTTTATTCTAATATGGAAAGAGGTTTAAAACCGCTTTTAGAAGTTGACAATTTTATTAATAAGTATATTCAGAATAAGGAAGGTTTAGAGATATATGATAAAGTTGTGGGCAAGGCTGCTGCTATTATTATATATAATATTGGACTTCAAAATGTTCAAGCTGGTGTTATTTCTCAACCAGCAAAGGACTTTTTGGAAAGTAGGGGAATAAGAGTAACTTTTAAAAAATTGGTAGAGCGAATAAATGATAAGGCTGAAAATTTGATTGAAAGCTTAGAAAATCCAGAAGAAGTATATAAGTATATGATAAAAAGTGGAATTATTATGAATAACTTTTAATTAAGTTCACTTATTAGCTGATTTAGAGTATACAGAAAGGATTAACATTATATTATACGCTAATATTATTAAGCTACCCCAACTTAAATAAAAGTTGGTTTTTTCATAATCGAAAATCCACATACCCGCGTAAACTCCTAAAAAGCCTCCAATTGATGAAGTAAATATAAGTAGATTAGGTTCAATTTTATGTTTAATAATTTGGTTTTTTCCATTTTGAATACTTTCTTTTTCTGAAAATTTACTATCAAAAAAAACCATAACAAGTCCAACAAGAGTAATGCACAAAAAATAAATTATAAACATTTTTCTAATGAGCTTAAACATAAAACTTACCACCTTTGAATTTTTCAGTTGCCAATATTACCCAATAGCATAAATATAAATATAACATAAAATAAGCATTTTCTCATATAAATATATAATATTGAATATTTAATAAATTTAATATAATTAATTTTTGTATAATGTTTCTTTAAATGATAAAGTATAATTTTAAAAATTAATAAATTAAATAACTTTTTATAATATTAAGCTTAATATAATTGAGTAGTTATATTTGTTAATTTTAATATAAGGGAGATTGTGTGTTATATATTGTTGGAACACCCATAGGTAATTTAGGAGATATTACTTATCGTGCTATTAACATTTTTAAATTGGTGGATGTTATATTTGCTGAGGATACGAGAATTACTAAAAGACTTTTGTCTCATTATGGTATTGTTAAAAAGTTAATTTCTTGTAATGCAGTAACAGAAGGTAGGAAAATAGAATTATTATTGGAGTATTTATCTAGTGAAAAAAGTGTAGCTTTTCTTAGCGATGCAGGTACACCTTGTCTGAGTGATCCTGGTGGATTACTTGTTGATGCAGCATTGAAAAATGGGTATAGAGTTTCCCCTATTCCAGGAGTCAGCTCTTTTAATACAATTATTAGCGTAAATCCTTTTAAGGATAAGGTTATAGTATTTGAAGGATTTTTGCCAACTAAGGGAGTTAAAAGGGTGAAGAGGATTGAAGAACTTTATAGTAGAGGCGATGCATTTGTGATTCTTGAATCCTGTCATAGAATTTTAAAATTGTTATTTGAAATTTCTTTAGTTAATTTAAATGCCCATGTTCTTGTTGGACGTGAGATGACAAAAGTATATGAAGAATATAAAGTAGGTAAGCCTTTAGAATTAAAAAAATATTTTGAAGAGAATAAGAAAGTTAAAGGAGAGTTTACAGTTTTAGTGAGTAGGAAAATTAAGGGTTAAATTTATAGTCTTTCTGTTTAATAATTGGTACTATGGCAAGAAATAAGGAAAGGGAAATTTATAAGTGTTTAAATTGTGGATATAAATCTTTTAAATGGCTAGGTAAATGTCCTGAATGTTTAAGTTGGGAAAGTTTACAATCTTACACCGAAGTGAAATCTAGTTTTGTAAAAAATGTAGGTCATGTGAAAAATGAGATTTATTCTTTGAAGGAGTTTAAGCAAGTTGATAAAATTAGACATATGACAGGAATTGAAGAGTTTGATAGAGTTCTTGGTCATGGGATTGTGATTGGTAGTGCAATTTTAATAGTAGGAGAGCCTGGAATTGGAAAGTCAACTTTATTGCTTCAAATTTCTAATCTTATCTCACTAGCTAGTAAAAATGTACTTTATCTTGCGGGGGAAGAGTCAATATCACAAATTAAATTAAGATCAAATAGACTTAAACTTTTTATTGATATTTTGATAACTAACGAGGTCAATGTTGATTCTTTGATTGAAATGGTTAAAGGTATTAAGCTTGACTTTATTGTTGTTGATTCTATTCAAACTTTGCACTCAGAAGAGGTTCAAGGTGGACTTGGAGGAGTATCTCAATTAAAACATTGTGTTTATAAGCTTGTGGAATGGGCAAAAAGGAAAGATATAACTTTATTTTTAGTAGGTCATATTACAAAGGATGGCATTTTGGCAGGGCCAAAGATAATAGAGCATATGGTAGATGGTGTTTTTTATTTTGAAGAGGCAGAAAAATCTTTGCGAATGCTTAGAGCAACTAAAAATAGATTTGGTTCTATTAATGAAATAGGTATTTTCGAAATGACAAGTTTAGGGCTAAATGAAATTAAAGATCCTTCTTCTGTTTTTTTGGAAAAAAAAGAAAGTATATCTTCGGGGATTGCTGTTGGAATTATTAATAAAGGAAGTAGAGTTTTATTTGTTGAGATACAGGCTTTAATTACAAAGACAGGTATGAATATTTCTAGAATTTTTTCAGAAAAGATAGATTCTAAAAAAATATCAAGAATATTGGCAGTTCTTAGTAAATATTTGAATCTAAATTTTAATAATGATGATGTATATGTTAATGTATCTGGTGGTCTTAGAATTGATGATATAGAAATTGAACTTGCTATTTTGGTTGCATTGTTTTCAGCTAAGACAGACATTATCATAAATCAGGAATTTATTTTTACAGGTGAAGTTTCACTTTCAGGAGAAATTAAATCATCTTCTAATGTTGAAAATAAGGTAATAGCCTCTCGTAAAGCGGGATTTAAAATTCTTTTAGGTGGAAATGTAAGGGGGAATTGTTATGATGGATATGAAGGTATTAATAGGGTTTTAGATATCATTAAGAAGTTAGTGAGAGAAACTAAAAGAGAAAAAAGAAAGGATAATATATTCAAAAATCTTGATATAAAAAAATAAATTTAAAGTATTGACAAAGATTAATGTATGTTATAAAGTAATAAGAGTTAAAATTAGGAATTGGAAGAGAAGAGAAGGGAAGAGTTAAGTAAGGTTTTAAAAACCAAATATAATAACCTGTTAATTTTAAAGTAAAAAAATAAAAATAACGAAGAGTTTGATCCTGGCTTAGAACTAACGCTGGCAGTGCGTCTTAAGCATGCAAGTCAAACGGGATGTAGTAATACATTCAGTGGCGAACGGGTGAGTAACGCGTGGATAATCTACCTATGAGATGGGGATAACTATTAGAAATAGTAGCTAATACCGAATAAGGTCAATTAAGATGTTAGTTGATGAAAGGAAGCCTTTAAAGCTTCGCTTGTAGATGAGTCTGCGTCTTATTAGCTAGTTGGTGGGGTAAAGGCCTACCAAGGCTATGATAAGTAACCGGCCTGAGAGGGTGAACGGTCACACTGGAACTGAGATACGGTCCAGACTCCTACGGGAGGCAGCAGCTAAGAATCTTCCGCAATGGGCGAAAGCCTGACGGAGCGACACTGCGTGAATGATGAAGGTCGAAAGATTGTAAAGTTCTTTTATAAATGAGGAATAAGCTTTGTAGGAAATGACAGAGTGATGACGTTAATTTATGAATAAGCCCCGGCTAATTACGTGCCAGCAGCCGCGGTAATACGTAAGGGGCAAGCGTTGTTCGGGATTATTGGGCGTAAAGGGTGAGTAGGCGGATATACAAGTCTAACGTAAAATACCACAGCTCAACTGTGGAACTATGTTGGAAACTGTATATCTAGAGTCTGATAGGGGAAGTTAGAATTCCTGGTGTAAGGGTGGAATCTGTTGATATCAGGAAGAATACCAGAGGCGAAGGCGAACTTCTAGGTCAAGACTGACGCTGAGTCACGAAAGCGTAGGGAGCAAACAGGATTAGATACCCTGGTAGTCTACGCTGTAAACGATGCACACTTGGTGTTAACTGAAAAGTTGGTACCGAAGCTAACGTGTTAAGTGTGCCGCCTGGGGAGTATGCTCGCAAGAGTGAAACTCAAAGGAATTGACGGGGGCCCGCACAAGCGGTGGAGCATGTGGTTTAATTCGATGATACGCGAGAAACCTTACCAGGGCTTGACATATATAGGATATGGTTAGAGATAACTATTCCCCGTTTGGGGTCTATATACAGGTGCTGCATGGTTGTCGTCAGCTCGTGCTGTGAGGTGTTGGGTTAAGTCCCGCAACGAGCGCAACCCTTATTGTCTGTTACCAGCATGTAAAGATGGGGACTCAGATGAGACTGCCGGTGATAAGCCGGAGGAAGGTGAGGATGACGTCAAATCATCATGGCCCTTATGTCCTGGGCTACACACGTGCTACAATGGCCTGTACAAAGCGACGCGAAGCAGTGATGTGAAGCAAAACGCATAAAGCAGGTCTCAGTCCAGATTGAAGTCTGCAACTCGACTTCATGAAGTTGGAATCGCTAGTAATCGTATATCAGAATGATACGGTGAATACGTTCTCGGGCCTTGTACACACCGCCCGTCACACCACCCGAGTTGAGGATACCCGAAGCTATTATTCTAACCTGTAAAGGAGGAAGGTATCTAAGGTATGTTTAGTGAGGGGGGTGAAGTCGTAACAAGGTAGCCGTACTGGAAAGTGCGGCTGGATCACCTCCTTTCTAAGAGAAAGAATTTAATTAAATAAGTATTCGTTTAACTCTTCCCTTGTCTTTTGGGGGGTTTAGCTCAGTTGGCTAGAGCATCGGCTTTGCAAGCCGAGGGTCAAGGGTTCGAATCCCTTAACCTCCATTTATGTTGTGATGGAGGTTAGTTCTTTTAAGAGCTTATAATAATTAATATTCCTAAAAAAGTGAAGAAGAATTTTATTCTAATTTGAATTGTTTAATAATATAAATGTTTTATTGAATGATGGGAGTTTTATTTATAGCACAAACAATGAAAAATCCGAAAGTGTGATAGTTATTTTTGTCTTTTTGTTTTATTTAGTTTGATGCTGAGGGTACCACTTATATTTTTATCAGTAGTAAGTTTTGGTTTTGTAGATGTTTAGTGAATAATGATATAAGGTAGTTAGAAAATTTAGGCAAGTTTTTTAGATTTTTGCTATTGTTTCACCAATAAGCTTAGCAAAAAATGCGTGCAATAATCTTGTACTGAATATTTGTCTTACTTTTTGCTTTTTAATTATTTTATTTAAGCTATTTTAAGGTTTTATGGGCATGCTTTTGGTTAATCTATTCTATAAATATCTAAGAGCAGAGGCTATTAGATTTACTATCTTAGATAAGATTAAAACACTTTATGAGATAATATCTTTTAAACATGAAATTTTTGTACAATATAATATGTAACTAGGATTGAATGCTTATGGTATGCGCTTGTTTGGAAAAGTTACTTAACTTATTGGTTATTTTTAAAAATATTAATTTTTTTGGACATTAAATTATTTTAATTCTTCTGTAATTTTTGCTGAAGTTATAAGAAGTCCCTTCTTCTTAAATTTAAGATATCAAATATTTGTGATATGCCAGTTGGAATAGAAAATAATTTTATTGATATTTTAATATTAAAATCTAGAAATCTAAAAAATATTTGATTATAAGATATTAGGGTCTTAATCATTTTGAATGGAGGTGGGCTGAAGTTAGACATGTAAATGGTTATTATTTAATGTCAAAGTTAATAGAGCATTTAAAGGGGCATAAGGTCAGTCTTTCAGAAAAAGATATAGAACTGGGTCAGCATGTTTAAGCAAGTTGAGCTTTTATCTTTATAAAGATAAAAGATATTACTATTACTGATCTAGGTACATTGCTTAATAATTATTTGTATAGTGAGTATTAGCTTGCACATACTGATTTTGCTAAAATGATAGTTAAGTCAAAAAAGAAAAAATAGGGTAGGGGTATAGCTTATAATAATACTTTTGTTAATTTACCATTGAGATTGAGTAGAATGCATTTTGTATTGTTGATTTTGCTATATTAATATCTTTTATAGAGGTAGGAATAATTTTGATTATTGAAAATAATGGGATTGTTAAAAGCTTGCCTCTGCTATTCTGGTGAAAATTAATTGTATTGTTGCTTCTAATAACCCTGAGTATATTTTTATAGTAAGAAAACTTCAATTTCAGAAAGAGGGGTTATCGAAAAGCAATTTTTTGTTGAAAAATTTACATTTGAAGCTTGGGATGGAGAAATTATATATAAAGTTATTGAAATATTTAAGTATATTAAAATGGTACCAGGTTTATATGTTCCTAAGCTAATTCTTTAAAGCTATAAAGATTATTAGTCTCAATTTAAATAAAAAAGACAAGTTTAAAACTGTCTTTTTATAGCATTAATAAAGTGGGACCAGGATGAGTTGAACATCCGACCTCAGGTTTATCAGACCTGCGCTCTAACCACCTGAGCTATGATCCCTAAGATAGTTTATCTTTTAAGATTTTATTTAACTTTATTTTCTTTGTCAATATAAGTTTTGTTTTTATATGTGTGTAGTTACTAATTATTTTTACTGTTTACTTTAATGATTTTTAATTTAGTTTTGATTTAAAATTATGTCAATGAATAGAGAATTTTTTATACGTGATGCTGTTGTTGTAGCTAAGTCTCTACTTGGTCACTTTTTAGTGAGAAAAATAAATGGAGAAGAAATTATTGTAAAAATTGTTGAAACAGAGGCATATATGGGAACAATAGATAGAGCTTGTCATGCATATAGAGGAAAAAAGACTAATCGTACAAGTGCTATGTATAGTATTGGAGGATATGCTTATATTTATATGATTTATGGCATGTATTATATGTTAAATGTTGTATCATCTGATGAAAACAATCCTCATTCTGTTTTAATAAGAGCTGTTGAACCTATTTTACCTTTACTTAAGGGGAATTTCATGGTTACTAATGGGCCTGGTAAGCTTACTAGATACTTAAATGTAGATTTAAGATTTAATAAAGTAGATCTTATTGGTAATTCTGACCTTTTTTTAATGAATAAATTGACTTTTGATTTTGAAGTGGTATGCTCAAAGAGAATAAACATTGATTATGCAGGTGAAGAATATGCTAATAAACTTTGGAGATTTTATATAAAGGGGAATAGATATGTATCTAAATATTAATATTGTTTATATGTCTTTAAGAATAGGAGTTACTATTTCTTGCGTAAAATCTTCAACTTGATAAGGCGCAAATCCTATGTTTTCATTTGGATTTAAGATTTCATTTATATCCTTATTTGTTAATCTAAAACTTTTATCTTTAAGGATTAATTTAATTAAATCATTCTCTTGTTTACCTAAATAAATGTTTTTTCTTACCTGCATAGAATAAACTCTAATTTTTTCATGCAATATTTGCCTGTTGCCTCCATTTTTTGTTGCTTTCATTAATATATCTTCTGTTAGGATAAAAGGCATTTCTGCTTTTACGTGTTGTTTGATGATTTTTTCATTTATTCTAATATTACTTAGTATTTTATTAAGTAGTATTAGAATGGCATCAGCTGCTAAGAATGCTTGAGGAATATTTAACCTTTTACATGCTGAATCGTCTAAAGTTCTCTCGAGCCATTGGGTTGCGGCTATAAATCCTCCACTTGTTTGTAGGCTCATTACGAACTTGGCAAGAGAAGCTACTCTTTCGCTGTGAATAGGATTTTTTTTGTAAGGCATTGCTGATGAACCTATTTGATTTTCTTCGAAATTTTCTTCAATTTCTTTAAGGTGTTGCATAAACCTGATATCATTAGTGATTTTATGTGCACTCTGGGATAGGTTACTTAGAAAGTTCAATATTGACGAATCAATTTTACGATCGTAAGTTTGACTAGTTATTTTATAAACTTTATTAAAACCCATTTTTTTAGCAATACTTATATCTAGATTTTTTACTCTTTCAAAATTAGATGATAGTAATTCTTTGAAACTACTTTGATTGCCAACAGTGCCCTTTGCTCCTCTGAAGCAAAGGCTAGATAGAATGAAATTAAGTTCTTTAAAGTCAAAAATTAAACTTTGAAGCCACAAACTACTTCTTTTCCCAAGAGTTGTTAGTTGAGCTTCTTGTAGATGTGTGTATGAAAGTATTGCTAAGTTTTTATGCTTTATTGAAAAGTCATTTAAAGTTTTAATGAGAATTTTTAATTTATTCTTAATAAGCAATAATGCTTCTTTTATTTGAATTAAATCCGTGTTGTCCATTAAAAATGCACTTGTAGCACCAAGATGTAAAATTTTTTGAGCATCAACACCAACTAGGTCAGAATAGGCGTAAAGATGTGCCATGACTTCATGTTTAAATTTTTCTTCATACTTTTCTACAACTGTAAAATCAATGTTTTCAATATGTTTATATAGATTATCTAGCTGTTCTTGCTTAATATTTGCCCCTAATTCTTTTTGGGCTAAGGCTAGATTATACCACAATTTTCTCCATATTGTGTACTTAAATTTTGGTGAAAAAATGTAAAGCATTTCTTTACTTGAGTATCTTGATTTCAATGGGTTTATATATTTATCCATTTTTTATTCCTAAAAATAGTTTTTTCTCGTGCTTCTCCAATTGAAATAATTGAAATTTGAACTCCAGCTTCTCTTTCAATGAACTCTATATATTCTTTAGCTTCATCTGGAAGATCTAAATAACTATTTATGTTACTAATGTCTTGTTTAAATCCTTTGAAAGATTTGTATACAGGGTTGGCTTTTTCTAGTATTTCACAAGAAGTGGGAATATATTCATATATTTTTCCTTGATGTTCATAGGCCACACAAATTTTGAGTTCTTCTATATCTTTTAGAATATCTAGTTTGGTTAAAGCTAAATGGTTTAATTCATTGAGAGCTACTGATTTTTTGATGGTTAAAATATCAAGCCAGCCGATTCTTCTGGGTCTCCCTGTAGTTGTTCCATATTCTTTTCCCTTTTCTCTAATCTCATCACCAATAGAATTTTTAATCTCACTTACAAAAGGCCCTGCTCCAACTCTTGAAGAGAATGCCTTTATTATTCCAATTTTTTGTTTTATTTTTGAAGTGGGGATGCCACAACCCACGGCTGTTGTTATTAATGTGTTACTTGATGTTACGAATGGGAATGTTCCGTGTTCAATATCAAGCATCGTACCCTGAGCTCCTTCTATTAATATAGTTTTGCCTGAAATAATGGCATATTTTAGTATTTCTTCTGTGTTTGTGATTACAGGTTTAAGTATTCCTATATATTCTTTGTATTTATTTAAGATATTAGCATAATTCAAAGGGGTTTCATTATATATCTTTTCTATAATTTTATTTTTTTCATCTAAATTTATTTTTAATTTTTTTTCAAAAATTTTCATATTAAGTAGATCAACAGCTCTTATGCCTGTTCTGTTTATTTTGTCTGCATAGCAAGGCCCAATCCCTTTCTTAGTTGTTCCTATTTTATCATTACCCTTTTTTTGTTCGCTAAGCTCGTCAATTTTGATGTGATAAGGCATTATTATATGTGCTTTATCACTAATTAGTATATTTACTTTGATATTGTTTTTTTTGAGTATCTCAATTTCTTCAATTAAAACTCTAGGATCAATTACAACCCCAGGCCCAATTATACAATTTGAACCTTGTAAAGCTCCAGAAGGCAACAAGTGAAAGATAAATTTTTTATTGTTAGCAACAATTGTATGCCCAGCATTATTTCCACCATTAAATCTTATAACATAATCTGCTTTTGCTGATAAAAAATCTATTATTTTTCCCTTTCCTTCATCTCCCCATTGGGTACCAATAACC
Organism: Borrelia sp. A-FGy1; assembly: GCF_014084025.1. Taxonomy (NCBI): domain Bacteria; kingdom Pseudomonadati; phylum Spirochaetota; class Spirochaetia; order Spirochaetales; family Borreliaceae; genus Borrelia; species Candidatus Borrelia mahuryensis. The sequence continues at coordinate 441,498 of NZ_CP043682.1, read as the reverse complement.
GCATAAATTGACATATTTGTCTCCTATTTATTTATTTTTGCTACTTCTTTTAGAGTTCTGTGTTTTTCATTAAAATCGATACCATATCCGACTATAAAATGATTATCGATTTCAAACCCCACATAGTCTATTTTTAGTTTCGTTAATCTTCTTGATGATTTATTGAAAAGAACACATGTTTTAATCTCTTTGGGATTTTTTGTTTTTAAATGTTCAATAATTTTTCTATATGTTAATCCAGTGTCTATAATATCGTCAAAGAGTATTACATAGCAGTTTTCTATACTAATATCAATGTCTTTTTTTATGATTACTTTTAATGAAGAATTGGCCTTATTCCCATAACTTGAAGCTTGAAGAAAATCTATTTTTGCATTGAGTCCAATTTCTCTTATGATGTCTGCAAAAAATATGAATGAGCCTTTAAGAAGAGATATAAAAACTACGTTATTTTTATCTTTGTAATGATCCTTAATCTCTTGTGCCAGCTCTTTAATTTTATTTTTTATTTTTTCTTCTGAGTATAAAGTTGAAATTTGATCATTCATTAAGATTGCATTTGACTCTCTATTTGTAGTGTTTAATAATAATTGTATTTTTTTTATAAGTTTAATTCAAGTTAAAATATAGTTAATATCCAATAAAAGTATGATATTCTTTATCTAAGAAAGAGATTTATACATGAATTCTAATTATGAAAAATATAAGATGCTAGTTTTTGATCTTGATGGAACTTTACTTAATAATGAACATAAGATTACACCATTAACTCTTAAAGTTCTTTTAAAGTTAAGTAATGATTTTCATATAATCATAGCTACTGGTAGGAGATTAAATGAAATTAAGGATGTTCTGGGTCAACTTAAAGATATTGATATTGAAAAGGGTTATATGATAACAACTAATGGAGCCGAAGTTTTTTTGCGGAGTAATCTAATCTTGAGATATAAAATGGAATATGACCTAGTAAGAGAAATTCTTAAACTTGAGAGAGGGGAAATTGATATTAATTTATATACTTTAAGCGATTGGTATTCTGATAGAGAGATTAGGAGTCCAATTATGAATTATTTTATTAGTCATTTAGGAATAAAGCCTGTTATTACTGATTTATTTTCTCTTCGAGTAGATTCTTTCTCTAAGATAGTTTATTTTTCTAAAAATATTGTTACTCTTAAGAATTTTGAAAATACAATAATAGAGAAGAATTTCAAAGACATAAGCGTATTTTACTCTGCTAGAGATCTCTTAGAAATTACAAATATTAATGCTAGTAAGTATAATGCTGTTAAAAGCATTGCTTTATTTGAATGTGTTAATATTGGAAATATTTTAGCATTTGGAGATAATGGCAATGATTATGAAATGCTAAAAAATGTTGGCAAGGGCATTGTGATGAAGAATGCAAATGATTTTGTGAGGGATAATTTACCAAATAATGAGGTTACAAAGTTTAGTAACGATGAAGATGGAGTTGCTAAATTTTTAATTGATTTTTTTAATCTTGATATTGATTTTAGTTAATCTTTTTAATTCAAGTTGTATTACTTTAGATGTTTAAAGTGGAATAACTAATATTTATTTAATATTTTGATTTTGTTATGTGTTTATTATAAAAATTTTTATAATTCATTTTTACTATATAAAGAATAGGGGTAGTCATTAGTATAAAGAAATGAAACTTTTTAATATAATTTATGTTTGCGAGAAGTCTCATCTTTAATAAATAGATTTTTATTATAGTTTTATATTTTATTTTTTAATCCATCTTCCGTGAATTTTTATCTTCCGCTTTCATTGTGTTTGCAGATTTAATATTGTCCTTTAATTATTTTTTTGTGATAACAAACCAATGTATTAGCTCTTTGATTTAATCTTAAGATATTTTAAATTAGTAGTTTCTTTTTCATTTGTATTTATTTGTGAGTAAATTGTTTTAATGATATGATTTCATCAACTTTTGGTTTTAGTAAATATCTTTTGAAGTTGAGATCCAACATGGAATAAATGAGTATAATGTTATATTCATTATTTTTTTATTCATATAAACCTTTTTAAATTAATTGTGTCATTTAATAAGTTATTATTAGGATTTTTGTTTTATAAATTTAGAATAGGCAATTTTATTTAAAGTAATTATTAATAAAAAATATTTTAAGGGTATTGACATGGAAAAAGTAAAAGTATATATTATCTTATATTGTATAAATGATTGAGATTGGCAAGTTAGAGACGGAAGATAAAAATATGGTCAAAGTAATAAGAGTCTATGGTGGATGCCTAGGAGCTTTAAGGCGAAGAAGGTCGTGGTAAGCTGCGAAAAGCTTGGGGGAGAAGCAAACATTTTATGATCCCAAGATTACCGAATGGAGTAATCCAATTAGCTAGATGCTAATTATCTATTACATGTGTAATAGAGGCTATACCAGGGGAAGTGAACCATCTAAGTACCCTGAGGAAAAGAAATCAAAGAGATTCCCTAAGTAGTGGCGAGCGAAAAGGGAGTAGCCCAAACTTTGGATGTGCCAAGCTACAGAGCATTGCATTCAGAGGGTTGTAGGACGCTTGAAGTTTAGTCTGTAATAAACTGAGAAGTTACAAAATATTTATATAGAAGAATAATCTGGAAAGATTAGCCAGAGAAGGTGATAGCCCTGTAATTTAAATGTAAATATCTTCTTAAAGATGTTCCTGAGTAAAACGAGACACGAGAAATCTTGTTTGAAGCTGGGGAGACCACTCTCCAAGGCTAAATACTAGAAAGCTACCGATAGTGAAGAGTACCGTGAGGGAAAGGTGAAAAGAACCCCGGGAGGGGAGTGAAATAGAACTGAAACCGTGGACTTACAAGCAGTCAAAGCCATGAATTTATTCATGGTGATGGCGTGCCTTTTGCATAATGAACCTGCGAGTTATCATGTCTAGCAAGGTTAAGGCATAGAAGTGCTGGAGCCTGAGCGAAAGCGAGTCTTAAAAGGGCGATGTAGTTAGATGTGGTAGACCCGAAGCCGAGTGATCTATTTATGGCCAGGCTGAAGCTTGGGTAAAGCCAAGTGAAGGGCCGAACCCTAGTCTGTTTAAAAAGGCAGGGATGAGCTGTGAATAGGAGTGAAAGGCTAAACAAACTCGGAGATAGCTGGTTCTCCCCGAAATGGATTTAAGTTCAGCCTTATTTTAGTGCAATAGAGGTAGAGCACTAATTGAGCTAGGGCCTGTCAAAAGGTACCAAACTCAGTTAAACTCCGAATGCTATTGTATGATGAATAGGAGTGAGACTATGGGCGATAAGGTTCATAGTCGAGAGGGAAACAACCCAGATCAACAGCTAAGGTCTCAAAAATGTGTTAAGTGGAAAAGGAAGTTTAAGTACGCAAACAACCAGGAGGTTGGCTTAGAAGCAGCCATACCTTTAAAGAGTGCGTAATAGCTCACTGGTCGAGTACTTAAGCGCCGACAATGTAACGGGGCTAAACACATTACCGAAGCTTTGGATTCTAATTCTAAGTTAGAGTGGTAGGGGAGCGTTCTGTAAGCCTGAGAAGTTAAACTGGAAAGTTTAATGGAGGTATCAGAAGTGAGAATGCAGGTATGAGTAACGAAAAAATGGGTGAGATTCCCATTCGCCGAAAACCTAAGGTTTCCTGGGTGAAGGTCGTCTTCCCAGGGTTAGTCGGCCCCTAAGGCAAAGCTGAAAAGTGAAGTCGATGGGAAACGGGTTAATATTCCCGTACCTCTTATAGTTTCGATTGGAGTGACGCATGAGGTAAACTACTGCTAGGCGATGGTTGTCCTAGTTTAAGCATTAAGGTATTAATTTTAGTAGGAAAATCCGCTAAGAGAGCTGAGATGTAATGATGAGTGTTGTTTAGGCAGCATGAAATGTAGGTAGTCAAGGTGCCAAGAAATAACTTCTAAGGATAGGCTATGAGGGACCGTACCGAAAACCGACACAGGTAGGTGGGATGAAAATTCTAAGGCGCGCGAGAGAATCCACGTTAAGGAACTCTGCAAAATACGTACGTAACTTCGGGATAAGTACGACCTAAGAGATTAGGTAGCATAAAAATGGTCCAAACGACTGTTTACCAAAAACACAGGTCTCTGCAAATCTGTAAAGAGAAGTATAGGGACTGACACCTGCCCGGTGCTGGAAGGTTAATAGGAGATGTTAGTATAAAAGCGAAGCATTGAATTCAAGCCCCAGTAAACGGCGGCCGTAACTATAACGGTCCTAAGGTAGCGAAATTCCTTGTCGGGTAAGTTCCGACCCGCACGAATGGTGTAACGATTTGGACGCTGTCTCAACGTGGAGCTCGGTGAAATTGAAGTATCGGTGAAGATGCCGATTACTTGTGGTTAGACGGAAAGACCCCGTGAACCTTTACTATAGCTTGGTATTGAAATTTGGTTAAGTATGTGTAGGATAGGTGGGAGACTTTGAAGCTATCTCGTTAGGGATAGTGGAGTCAATCTTGAAATACCACCCTTGTTTAATTAATTTTCTAACTCATAGATAATATGAGGAAAGTGCCAGGTGGGTAGTTTGACTGGGGCGGTCGCCTCCTAAAAAGTAACGGAGGTGTACAAAGGTTACCTTAGAGTGGTTGGAAATCACTCTGTAAGTGTAAAGGCATAAGGTAGCTTAACTGTGAGACTGACAAGTCGAACAGATACGAAAGTAGGTCTTAGTGATCTGGCGGTAGCGAGTGGAAGCGCCGTCACTTAACGAATAAAAGGTACTCCGGGGATAACAGGCTTATCCTCCCCAAGAGTTCACATCGACGGGAGGGTTTGGCACCTCGATGTCGGCTCATCGCATCCTAGGGCTGAAGCAGGTCCTAAGGGTATGGCTGTTCGCCATTTAAAGCGGTACGCGAGCTGGGTTCAGAACGTCGTGAGACAGTTTGGTCCCTATCTGCCACAAGCGTTGGATATTTGAGAGGAGCTATCTTTAGTACGAGAGGACCGAGATGGACGAACCTCTAGTGTACCAGTTATCCTGCCAAGGGTAAGCGCTGGGTAGCTACGTTCGGAAGGGATAACCGCTGAAAGCATCTAAGTGGGAAGCCTTCCTCAAGATGAGATATCCTAGAGGGTTCTGGAAGAATACCAGGTTGATAGGTTAGAAGTGTAAGTATAGTAATATATTAAGCTGACTAATACTAATTACCCGAATCTTTGGCCATATTTTTGTCTTCCTTATAAATACCCTGGTGGTTAAAGAAAAGAGGAAACACCTGTTATCATTCCGAACACAGAAGTTAAGCTCTTATTCGCTGATGGTACTGCGAGTTCGCGGGAGAGTAGGTTATTGCCAGGGTTTTTATTTTTAGAGATATATATGTTGAAAAGTATATGGTAAATATGAATATTTTTAATATTATTTTTTTTGTTTTTTTTTTAACTATTAATTTATTTGCCAATCAAGTTATAAAGTTTAAGCTTGTTGATCAATATTACCCTCTTTATTATAAAAATAAAGAGGGTAATACTGTTGGTGTTATTTTTCCTATTCTTTCTAAATGGGCTCAGGATCATAATTATGATATTAGCATAGAGACTATTAATTATATTGATGAAAATAAGATTGAAGATGATGTAATTTATTTAGGATTGACCTACAATTCAAATTTAAATGATTTTTTTTATTTTAAAAATGAAATTGGAAAGTGTGTTGCTGCTTTGATTTATGATAAAAAGGAGAATAATAATAAGTCTAATTTTTATTCTCTAAAAAATCTACGAATAGGTGTTGTAAAAAACACAATATATGAAGATATTTTAAAGCTTCATGGTCGTATTGATAATGTGCTTTTATTTAAAGACACTGAAGAATTGCTATTAGGGCTGAGAGATAATAAGATTGATTTAGTATATGGAAGTTGTAAGTCATTGCCTTGTGTATGGTATAATACTTTGTTTCCATATTTTATTAAAGTTTTTAATGATGACTATTTTTATAGTTTTAGTATAAGACTTGCTGTTAGTAAAAAAGCTAATATTAATTTAAAATCTTTAAACGTTGATCTTTTGAATTATATGAAGTCACTTTCTGTAGAAGAATATAAATCTTTTAAGGAATTTGATATTTTGTATAATCTTGATATTGGAATATATGATGATTATCCTCCTTTAAGTTTTATTGATTCTAGTGGTCAGCCTTCAGGCATTTTAGTTGATTTGTGGCATACTCTATCTAGGGAGTATGGATTTATAGTAAATTTTGTAGGATTCCCAAAAGAGAGTATTAAAAAAAGCATAGATGATAAGAATGTTTCTATCTGGGGTGGCATTATTAAAGAAAACGAGAGCTTAAATTCTAGAAATTATAAAGAAACTATTCCAATATACTCACTTAATTTTAAGCTTTATTTTACTAATGCTAAAAATAGTAAAAGAATAATAAATTCACAGATTATTGATTTTAATTTTGATAATTTTATTCTAGATAAAAATACGGATATAGTAAATAATTTTGCAGATATAGTAAATAAGTCGTATGGATTTATAGAGAATTCAATAACTACAAGATATTTATCAAAAGTGCATGGATATAACCATGTATTAAAATCTGAAGATTCAAATTTTAATCAGAAAAGATCTTTGGTATTTGCAACCAATAATAAAAGATTTAAATTGTTTGCGTATGTTCTTAATGCATTAATAGAAAATTTTTTCTTTGATACTTTATTACAAATAGATAATAATTGGCTTGATCAAGATGAAATTAAGGATTATCAAAGTAATGGATATGGCTATGTAGGTAAGAATGACTTTAATATTGAGGAAAAAATTTGGTTACTGAATAATGAGAAATTAAATCTTGCTGTAAAAGATTGGTATCCTATTGATTATTTTGATTCTAATGGTTATAGAGGAGTAAATGAAGAATTAATTAATAAAATACAAAGGTTGACAAATTTAAAATTCAATATAATCGAGGTAAGAAAAGAAGATAATATTGAGAATTTGGTTAAGTTAGGAAAAGTAAATGTTTTAGCTACTAATTTAGAAAATGAAAATATAGACTATGTTTTCAACATTAAGGCAAGTTCAGGAATTCCACTTTATGTTTTTTCGAATAAGATTAAAATATATCCTTTTAATTTTTCTGAACGATGTGCAATACTTAAATTTTTGTATACAAAGGAAATAGAAGCCAAGTCAGGAGTGCAATTAGTTCAGGTGGATAATTTTAAGGAGGCTTTAGATCTTCTTTACAGTGGTAAAGTAAATGGGATTATTAGTGATGAGTATACTGCTACTGTTAATTTTGAGGATTTAAACATCAGAGATGTTAAAAAACTTCCTACTCATATAAATTTAAAATTTGATTTGAATGTTGCAGTATATAACCAAGATTATATTTTAAGGGGAATCATACAAAAAAGTTTATATCGTGCAAATGTTAGTAATAGACTGTATTTTGATGATTGGGCATCTAATGTTTATAAGAGATCTAGGGATATAGGATTTAGAAAATCTTTTACGACATCAGTAATCATTGGTATTTTTATTTTAACTGTTTTTTTAGTTTCCTTGTTTAATTTGGGGCAGGAAGTAGATTTTAGAAAAAAGATGTATTTTTCTGCAATGAGTGAGAAAAGAGTTATTGAGAATGCTATTAATGCTAAGACTATTTTTGTTGCAAGCATGAGTCATGATATTCGTACTCCTATCAATGGAATAGTAGCAGCTAATGAACTCTTGGAACGTACTGATCTTTTGAGTTCTCAAAGAGAATATGTTCAAATTATAAATTATTCTTCTAAATCATTGCTATCTTTAATTGATGATATATTATACATCTCTAAAATAGATATGAATGAAATATACATTGAAAATAATGATATAGATTTAGAGCGTGAAATTGAAGATGTTGTAAAGAGTTTTCAGCCTCAGAGTGCAAAGCAGAATCTTGATTTAATTTTTTATTCGAAATCGAACTTAGAAAATTACTTAATAGGTGATATTTCTAGATTAAAACAAGTGCTTATTAATTTAATAGGAAATTCTTTTAAATTTACTGATGATGGAATTATAGTTTTAAATTATGAAAAGATATGTAATACAGAGGATAATAATGGGAATAAAATACTTACTATTGAGTTTAAAGTAATTGATACTGGGAAGGGAATTAAACAACATAGCATACCTGAAGTATTTGAATTATTTAAACAAGAGGATAACTCTGATGCAAGAATACACGGAGGCACTGGTCTTGGTCTTGCTATATCAAGAAAACTTGTTAGTTTAATGGGCGGACCTGGTATTTCAGTTGAGAGTGAAATAGGTATAGGAACAACTTTTTCATTTATGTTACCTTTTGTTTTAGGTAAAAAGATTAGCAACTGTAATAAAGATTTAAATGAATTTAAACTTGTAAGGGATAAAAAGATTTTAAGCTTAGTTTTAAGTAAAAAGTCTGTTAAGATTTTAAATGAAATAAGTGAGATCTTTAATTATAGAGATAACATCCACTACTCTTGTTCTTATGATGATGCGTATGAGATTTTTTATAAAAATCCTTATTATGATTTTGTTTTTATAAATGTAAATAGTACTTGTGTACAAGAAAGCATTAATGTTGCTAACAAAATAAAAAGTTTAAATTTCAGTACAAGAGTAGTTTTTGTACTTCCTTATTTATCAAATAATGAGATGATTAAATTTGAATATGAGTATATTCAAAAACCTTTTAGAAGATGGGATTTTTATTCTAGTTGGATTAATAATGATTCAAATATAGATGAGCCATTATTAAATGATTTTAGTGTTCTTGAAATAAAAGATAATGTACGTATTTTAATAGCTGAAGATAATGAAATTAATCAGAAAGTTTTAAAAAATATTTTAGTCGCTGTAGGAGTCAGAGAAAATTCTATTGATATTGTGGAAGATGGAGTCAGTGCTATTAAATCTTTGAAAAATTGTAGCTATGACATAGCTTTTATTGATATAAGAATGCCAGTTTGCGATGGATTTTCAGTGACTAAAGAGATACGTAGATATGAGAGTCAGAATAACTTAATTCCATGTGTTTTAATAGCTGTAACAGCACATGCGTTAGGAGAATATAAAGATAAATGTTTTGAGCATGGGATGAATGATTATATTGTAAAACCAATAAACATTAGGGGAATAAAGAATTTATTATCAAAGTATTTACAAATTAAGTTTGAAGAAACTAATAATAAAGAAGATATTAATTTAATTAAATATCCAGATTTACCTCATTTGGATATTAGTAAAGCTTTGGTAGAGCTTGATATCTCATATGATGAATATAGTGAACTATGCAGGGGACTTGTTGAAGTTATTTATGTTTTTATTTATGAATTAGATAAGGCTTTTAATGCAGGGGATTTGGAATTGGTAAAAAGTATTGCACATTCAATTTCAGGAGCCCTTGGTAATATGCGTAGTAGCTTATTTGAGAAGTTTAGAGAGATTGAGATGAGTAAAAGAGCAATTCATGAAATAAAGATATTTTACTATGAAACACGTAAAGATTTGCTTTTACTTATTGAAAATATAAAAAAATACATTTTAAATGTTGTTGATAATGTAAGCCAGGAAAAATTAAACTTTAAAAATAATGATGAGTTTTTGGATCTTATGCAAAAGCTTTTACATGGAATAGAGAATAGAAATCCAAAAGAATATAAAGAAATACTTGAAATTCTTAAAAAATATAATTTAGAAGATAAAAAAAAGGTATTGTTTGATTCTCTTCTTAAAAATTTAAGATTATATAAGTTTGAAAATAGTTATAATATTGTTCAAGATATGATTGGAAATAGTAAAATAGAGAAGACATAATGGAAGGGATAGTACTGGATGATTTTGAAGAAAATAGAATTGATGTTCAAAAATTACTTCTTGTAGATGATACTCCTACAAACTTAGATTTACTAATAAACATATTGCAAGATGAATATGAAATCAGAGTTGCAATAAATGGGCTTGATGCTTTGAAACAGGTTAAGATTGACAGTCCTGATCTTATTCTTCTTGATGTATTGCTTCCAGATATTAGTGGTTATGAAGTTTGTAAGAGGCTTAAGGGTGATCCTGAAACAAGAGATACTCCTATAATTTTTATTAGTTCAAGGGATTCTACAAATGCTCAGCTTGAAGGATTTAATGTTGGTGGGGTAGATTATATCTTAAAGCCTTTTAATGCAAGAATTATTGATGCAAGAATTAAAACTCATCTTGAGCTTAAAAGACTTAGAGATTATTTTAAAAACCTTGCAAGAATTGATGGGTTGACTCAAATTCCTAATAGAAGATTTTTTACAGATAAATTTGCTAAGTCTTGGATGAAAGCTTTGGAATATAAAGAACGCGTCATTGTGGGAATGTTGGATATTGATTATTTTAAAAAATATAATGATAATTACGGACATACCAATGGCGATGAATGTCTTAAGTTTATTGCAAAGAGTTTGAATAAAATTGCTGTGAGATATAAGATAGATGTTGCTCGTTATGGTGGAGAAGAATTTATTTTATTTTCTGTTAATAGGAGTTTAGAAGAAATGATTAACATCGTTAGTTTAATAATAGAGGAAATTAGAAATTTGGAAATAGTTCATGAATATAACAATGTTTCTAATTTTGTGACAGTTTCAATTGGACTTGCTGAGCAAATTCCTAATGATAGTAATTTTACTAATATTATTAAGCTTGCTGATGATAAGTTATATGAAGCTAAGGTATCTGGCAGGAATCAGTTTAAATATTGAAAATAGACCCGATAAAATCTTAGTTCATATATAGATTGTTTGTAATAATTTTTGGAGGGAAAATATTAGATTCCTATTTTATATTCACTATAAATAGTTTTGTTGACAATTTGAATTGCGTATCTAGGCTTAAATGAGATTTGAATTTCAAGTTTTGTAACAGAATAAATGTTGTTATAAAAGAAATCAATGACTTGTTCTTTATCTAATATTATTTTCATTTTTGGCATTACCTATTATATTCCCCTTCATATAAAATTCTATTATATTAATGAATAAAATCATTTTATAGGTTACTATTAGTATAAGGTTTGTTGTAAATCAATATTTTTTTCATGGGTTATAATGAATTACTATGATTTTAGTAATATTTTCATTACATTTTCCCCCAAGTATAAAATAAGACTCAAATTATAAGTCACCTTTCTCGTTGCTATTTCAGAATGAAATTCAGTATTTTTTGAATATTTTTCATTCCCATAAGCTCATTTCAACTTTAATTTATGTATATAAATTCATAAGGAAAACAGGATTAAAATTGATTTTACTTTTAAAAGGAAGAAGGAAATATATCGCAGTGCTTAAATCTAAATTTAGTGCATTGATTTGTAATAAAAGAGAAGTGGGTGGGAAGTATAAAACTTTAATAAATTTATAGCAACTAAATATGAAGTTAGATTAACATTTCTTCATGAACTGGTAAGATTTGATTATTTTATGTTGCTTGTTTTATCTAAGGAATTATGGAACTTGGGGGGGGGTAAACTGTGATTGCAAGTGTCTGAGAAGGATGATAAGTAGTTTTAAAGTTAATGTAAATATTGTTTGTATCTTGATTTTCATTTAAATAAATCTGAAAAGACTATAAAAATAGTAAATATATAAATAAAATGGTTATTACATAAGCTTTTGTTTTAATAATCTTCATGTCATCTTGAAATTAAATGAAGATTATTAAAAAGTCTATTGTTAGTTAAATCAATCTATATAATTGCTTTGTTTTTTAAGAATTTTCTATTGGGTTTCTACCCCTGTTATTATTTCCATCAAATTTTTTTCCACTCTATTAACATTTTGGGATGCATTTATATTAAAAAGTCTATTGCTAGTTGAGTAAAAATCTATTAGTGGCTTTGTTTGTAAATTATATTCTTTAAGTCTTATCTTTAAAGACTCTTCTATATCGTCTTTTCGTTGGTAAAGATTGCCTTTGCAAATATCGCAAACTCCATTTTCTTTTGTAGGAAATGTGTGTATATTAAATATTTCGCCGCAAGTTTTGCATATTCTTCTTCCAGAAAGTCTTTTGATAAGAATCTCTTCATCAATGAAAAAATTTATTATTTTAAGATTTTGTAAGAATTTATCTAAAGCCTGAGCTTGAGAGATATTTCTTGGAAAACCATCAAGAATGAAATTATCAGTATTACCAAGTGTTTTAATTTTATCTTCAACTATTTTAATTGTAATTGAATCGGGGACTAATTTCCCACTTTCAACTATTTGTTTTATTTCTTTACCAAGTGTTGTGGAATTTAGTATATTTACCCTAAAAAGATCACCTGTTGAAATGTGGTAATAGTTTAGTTTTTTCAAAATTATCTTAGCAATTGTACCTTTTCCAGAACCTGGAGGCCCTAAAAAAACAAGTTTCATAAATAACTCCTGTGTACCCACTACCCCTTTTAGTGTTTAGATGAAAATATTTAATAAAAATTTAAGACCAACAATTGTTCCAATAGAAGAGCCAATGTTTACAAAGAATACTATCAGTAAAATTTTTGTAACCTTGTTCTTAAAATATCCTTTTACATTATTTAAATCTTCTTGTAAGTTTTCAAAGTCTTTTATTTTTGGCTTATTTATATAAGCTTCGACAAGCCCTGCTACCATACCTGTTCCAATAAATGGAATTAGAGAAAAAATTGGAGCACCGATTGAAGCTGTAAATATTGTTATAATGTTAGCTCTTAGTAAAATAGCAGCAAGACCTGCAAACGAAGAGTTAAATATTATCCAGAGTTCTATATTTTTATAGGCAAAATCAAAACCCTTAAAATAAAATGAACTTACTATTAACGCAATGACTAAAATAGGTATTAAGTAAGATATTAGTTTTCCAAGTGAAAAGGTTTTCTTAGGTATATTGTTTAAGGAATCAATGTTTATTACTTTTTTGTTTTCTTTGATATTTTTCAAATTCGTTATTATTCCCTTTACGTGTCCAGCTCCCACAACAGCAAAGGTTATACCTGAACCATTAAGTATTTTGCTTGCTATAAATTTGTCTCTTTCATCAATTAAAATTTTTTTGACAGTAGGGATTTCTTTTGCAAGTTCTTCCATCATACTTGATAGAATATCCTGTTCTTTTAATTTTTCAATTTCATCTATTGTTACTTTTGTATCTGAGAAGGAAAGAAGAATTGATATTATTTTGATTTTTTCTTTAAAGGGAACACAATGCCAAGCTCTCTTTAGTGTTATTTCGATTTTTCTGTCTGCAAGTATTATTGGAATATTGTGTTCCTTAGCTTTTAAAATAGCTGTTTTCATCTCTTCTCCAGGACTAATTCCTTGATCTTTTGCTAACTTTTTTTGGAAGTTATTTAATGCTAGCTGTACTATTAATAAAAATGCTTTTCCTTGTTTTATAGCCTTATATATATCTAAGTCTTGCCATTTTTTATGCTCATCCGTGTTTAAGATTGCATTGTAGCGTGATTTATCAAGTTCAACAGCAATAAAGGATGGTTTTAACTTTTCAATTAAAGTAGCTGTATCTTGTGAGCTTTTTTTTGATACATGTGCTGTACCTAATATGTATATTTTATTGTTATCTATATCAATAGTACTAACATGTGAAAAACAATCTTCACTATTTTCTTCTATAAAGTCCAAATGGTATCCTTATCTTTAAAACTTCAACCATCAAGCAGAATGGCCTTTAATAATTTTACCACATGGTTTATTGAAACTATATAGTCTACGTTATTTTCTTCTATTGCTATTTTTGGCATACCAAAAACTACAGAGCTTTTCTTGTCTTGAGCAATAGTAAGTCCTCCGGCTTTCTTAATTTCTCCAATTTCTCTAGATCCATCACTGCCCATTCCTGTCATTATAAAGGCTATTGCTTTTTCTTTAGCGTTTTCTGATACCGATTTAAATAATACTCCGATAGATGGTTTATGTCCATTTACATTCTTGTCGTCAAATACTTCTATTTGATAGTTATCGTTAATTTTATTAATTCTTGTGTGATATCCGCTAGAACTTATGTATATGAATCCTCTTTTTAGTATTTCTTTATTGCTTGTTTCCTTTACAACTAAGCTGCAAATGTTGTTGAGACTTCTTGCAAATTCTGATGTAAATCCTTTTGGCATATGTTGAACAATTATTATTGGTATGGGAAAATTATCAGGGATTTCTGGTAGTATAGTCTTTAATGCTACAGGCCCTCCTGTAGATATTCCAATGACAACTATATCAAATTTCCTATTTTTGAGTTTTTTTAAATTTTCTTCATCTATTATTGTTTCTTGGTAAAAATATTTGTTTTCAAGTATGTCTTTTTTTATTATTAAATTTTCATCTATTATATATTTTGTGTTTAAAGTTTTTTCTTTGATTGTATTACTTGTTTCAATTTTCTTTGTTTTTAATTTTAGGTTAACACTATTAATAATTTTGCTTTTTATGGACTTTATGCCGTAAGCATAGAGCAGATCAATAATTTGATCTTTTATATATTCTATTTTATCATCAGATTTTATGATAAAATCATCTGCTCCTTTTAATAATGCGTTTTTTGCTATGTCTTTGCTTGATGATAGAATGATAACAGGAATTTTATTATTAATGTTCCTTTTAGATTGTAAAAAATTAATTTCTTTTATTGTTTCTGTTTCTAAATTGAATAGTATGACATCGGGTTGTTTATTAAGTTTTTTAAGGGCTAATTTTCCATTAGATGCGGTAGCAATAACTTCAAGTTTTAAAGATGAATTAATTATATCTGATATAATTTTCCTATTAGTAGCAGAATCTTCAATAACAAGCACATAAATTTTTGTTCTCATTTTTGATTTGCTCCTATAAATTTATGTTTATCAAATTATAACCTATATTTGGGCTGAAATTTAAACTTTCCTTTTGGAATACTTTGATCATCTTTTTCATATATTATAGACCAAGGGGTTTTTAGGAATTTAAAAGGAAGATCAAGTCCGAATAGTGATTCTGAATGTCCAATAAATAAGTAACTTTTTTCAGACATGGAAGAGTAGAACTTTTTTAAAACTTTTATTTTAGATTTTTCATCAAAATATATGAGCACATTTCTGCAAAAAACAACATCAATGTTTAAAAATCCACTTTCAAAATTTAAGTTATGATAATCAAATCGTATGTGTTTCTTAATGTCGTTTACCACTTTATATCCATTCATATAAGGGCTCATATATTTTTTATATTTTGTTGGAATGTGTTCACATTTTTGTATAGAATAAAGACCTTCTTTTGCTATCATTAGAGATTTTAAACTTAAATCAGAAGCTATAATAATGAAGTCAAAGTTTGCTGGGAGATTAGACTTAAGAACAAATGCCAATGAGTACGGTTCTTCTCCGCTTGAACAGCCAGCAGACCATATAATAATTCTATTCTTGTTTTTTTTGTTTTTAATTTTTACTAAATTTGGAACTATGAATTTTTCAAATGTTTGAAAATGTGCTTCGTTTCTGAAAAACCGTGTTAAATTTGTTGTAACAAGGTCTAGGAAATAATCTTTTTTAATTTTGTCGGAGATTATTAAATTATATAATTGGTTTGGAGTATTGATGTTTTCAAGCTCATGTATAGCGTCATTAATTCGTCCCTTTAGTACAATTTTATTTTTTTCATCAAAACAAATACCACTATTTTCGTATATAAAGTTACAAAACTTTAAGAGAAGTTCATTGCTAATGTCTAACATTTAATAAAACCTAAATTTTATAATTTTCCTTATTAATTAAGTATTACTTAATTATGATAAATTTCTAGTTAATTTTACAAATTTTACAAAATAATTGTAAAATTAGAACGGATTAAGTTTGTTTAATCACCATATAAGGAAGTGTCTGTGAAAAAATGTTCATTTTATTTTTTGTTTATTTTAATACTAATGGGTTGTATTAGTAAAAAGGAAAATACAGTGAAAAGCAATGGTATATTTGCATTGATTTATACAAATAAAGGTAATATAAAGATAGAACTTTACTATAAGGTTTCACCTTTGACGGTTATGAATTTTATTGGTCTTAGTGAAGGACTTTTTAAAAATGCTGTTACAAATCAGCCTTATTTTGAAAATATTGTTTTTCATAGAGTGATTGATGGGTTTATTGTTCAGACAGGAGATCCTACAGGAACGGGTACTGGAGGTCCTGGTTATTTTTTTCCTGATGAACTGGGGAGGGGTTTAAGTCATAATGCAATAGGAATTGTTTCTATGGCTAATGCGGGTTCTGATACTAATGGAAGTCAATTTTTTATAACTCTATCAGATACTCTTACTTACCTTGATTCTAAGCATTCAATCTTTGGTAAAGTAGTTGAAGGAATGGAGACAGTTTACAAAATTCGTCAGGGAGATAAAATAGAGAAAGTGGAAATCATTCGTATTGGTGATGATGCTGAATCTTTTAAAGTTAGCAATAAGGAATTTATAAAATTAAAAAAAAGTTATGAGTCAAAGAAGAAAGAAGAAATGGGAAAATACATATCTTCTCAACTTGAAATTATTTATAAAAAATATAGAGATTTTAAAAAGGATAATAATGATATCTTTTATAAGATCAATAAGCAGGGAAAAGGCAAAGGTGTTAAGAAAGGAGATATTTTAATAGTTGATTATGAAGGGTTTTTACTAAGTGAATTAAAGTTTGACAGTTCGATTGACAGGGGAGAGCCAATTGAGTTTATGGTTGGCTATGGGCAAGTGATTGAAGGATGGGACCTAACATTGTTAGATATGCATGAGGGTGAGGAAAGAATGGTGATAATTCCACCTAGTCTTGCTTATGGCAAGAGAAGTATTAGTGAAGTTATAAAACCAAATTCCTTTTTAAAATTTAATATCCTTTTAAGGAAGATTAAATGATTTATTCTCGATTTTTTTTTGAGGAAAATATTAAATATGAAATTTATAGAAAAATATTTCATATTTCTACTTTAATATTTTTGTTGTTTTATAAAATGAGTTTTTGGCTAGGTCTTTCATTTAGTCTATTTTTTATGATGATATACTTAATTTCAGAAATATTTAGGCTTATGAAAATAAATTTATTTTTTTTACAAGATATATCGGAGATAATAATGAAGACTAGAGAAATATCTTATTGTAAGATGGTATTATCTCCAATATTTTTAGTAGTTAGTATATCTTTTACTTATTATATTGTGCCTGAGCCTTTTAATTACATCGGAATATTTTCAGCCTGTCTTGGTGATGGACTAGCTAGTCTTTTTGGAAAGACAATTCCTTCTTTTAAACTTGTGAATAATAAAACATTTTCTGGTAGTGTTGCTATTTTTTTAGTTTCTTTTATTGCTTGTTATTATTTTTTTCCAAGCTTAATAATAGCATCAGTTGTTGGCATGGGCGCTGTTATTTTTGAACTTTTTGATTTTAAAAAATATGATAATTTATTTTTGCCTGTGGGTGTGTCAATGATATCTTTTGTTGTGTGTTGAGTTAATATTATAACCAGTAGAAGAAAAGTTTGCCTGCTTCTCTTAAGTATATTGATACTCCTATTAAGATTGGAATGAAAGCATAGGGTATTTCAATAAAGTTTAAGTATATGCCTAGTAATATTAAAAAAATTGACACAAGTAATAGAAGATAACTAAGGTTTTTTTTCCTTAAAAATGCGACTAAAAAATTTATTAAGATTAGTAATAAGAATAAATTAACATGAAATTTTTGATTTCCTATTGCAAATAGAAAATTATTCATATGAGTATACTCATATGCGTTGATAGGTACTAAAGAGATATAAATAATTGAAAAAGTGAAAATTAAATAAATATTGTAAGTGATTGATTTTATTTGGAAATCACATATATGTAGACTTAGAAAAAATAAGTTTAGTAACGAAAATACGGTCATTAGATTATATATTTTCATGTAGTAGTAGTATTCTATACTTAATTCATGATTTAAGAAGTAGTATTTAAAAATTGATAGAGATTCAAATATGTATGAACAGATAAAACAATAAAAAAATACAAATTGTATATTATTTGTTCTCTTATAATGGATGTATGTCCAAATAGAGCCTATTATGCCAATACTAAAAATAAAAAGAATATTGATTAAAGTTAATAAATTTCTGTTATAAACCTTAACAAGGTAGTTATAAAAATCTACTCTAAAGTTAATGTAGTACATAAATGTTGATATTACGGTTATTCCTAATGCAAAAATTGTTAATAAGAAGAAATTTAATTTAATGAAAGTTATTTTCATTTAAATATCCAAGAATGGTAATCTTTTTTCATTTTAATTATTTTTTTTAATCTGATATCAAGCTTTTCAAAAAAATCTATATTAGTTTTTTCCTCAATTGAGTAAACATTCACTACATAATTTCTTAAGTTTAAGACTTTGGCCTTTTCATTTGGAATAATAAAAGAAATTATGTCATAAGAATTATCATCATTTAATGATAACATTATTTTGTAAAAATTTTTTGGAATAAGTATTTTATTATTTCCAATAAATCCCTTGTTTTCTGTTAAAATTCCTGCACTAATAATATAAATCTTTCCCTTTAAAATTGCCCATTCTCTAACCAATTTTTCAAGTTTTAGCCAGATTCCAGAATTAAATTCTCTTTTTTGGGGAGATATGTTTGATAAAAAATAAGTATCTCTCATTGCATCTTCAGAAAAAGACATGTCGGCAGAACTGATAATATGGCCTTTGTCATATCCGCTCTTAAAGTAATCTTTTAATTTTGGAGCAATTCCTTTAATGTCTTTATCTTCAAAAAATTTATTGCTTCTCTTTA
This sequence comes from Borrelia sp. A-FGy1, assembly GCF_014084025.1. NCBI lineage: Bacteria > Pseudomonadati > Spirochaetota > Spirochaetia > Spirochaetales > Borreliaceae > Borrelia > Candidatus Borrelia mahuryensis. The sequence continues at coordinate 422,684 of NZ_CP043682.1, read as the reverse complement.
TTTTTTTCTCCTTGAGTAGTGTTAAAGCTAGTTCAACCATCTCTCTTTTCAAAAGGTAAGCCACCCATTCTGCTTGTCTTGCACTTTCAGCATATCCTAAAGAATAGTATTTTTTATGTAGTACTTGAGTCGTAAGATATCCTTTTGGCAAGAGATATTTTTCTTTTAACTTAGTTGAATTTTGATGACTGTTAATCTTATCTTTAAATGTTTTTATATGATTACAAGCTATTTCTTTAAAATTTTTTAGAATTTTTGGATTTTGATTAAGAAATAAAAAACATAATAAAATTAATATGTAACAACATATTAAAGACATTGATTTTTGTTTCATGATTTTACCTCTGTACTTCAAAATTATATCTAATACCAAAATCGAAAGAAATATTAAATGTGTCAAGGAATAAGAAATCAATTCTAGAGTATAAACTTAAGTATGGTATAGATTTTTTTGTGGAGAGTTCAAAAAATATATAAGGTTCTATTATGTAAGGCAGTTTTTCATAAAATTTAAAGTCACCTATAAAATTTGTTGAAAGATAGAATCTTCCTCCAATGCCAAATGTTAATGAGAAATAATTTGTTTTATTTGTTAAATTTGAAATGTGCCAATTCATCCCTGTTCCGATATAAGAGCTTGAATATTTAAATCTTTTTGATATGTTATAATCTTCATGAATTGAAATCAAAATCACTGCTAGGAAATCAAAATTATTAATTGCAAAAATGTAATAAGGCCTGAATATTAAGTGATTTATCTTAGAATTTATGAAAAATCCAGTTCCAAGTCCAAGCCCTGATGAATGAGTAAATCCTCTTACCGTAGAAAAAAAGCTATATTCATTTTTGTTTGATGATTTTTCTAATCGTAGTTTTTTTTTATCATTTATCTCATCTTTTTGTTGTGTTGCATGTGAGAAAGGCAGCATTGTATATAATAAAAGTAAATGGAGTTTAATTATTTTTCTCATAGTTAAATTAGATTCAATAATATAAAATAAATTGTAAATAAAAAAGTAAATTAAAATAAGGCAAATTAATAGGTTTAATTTTAAAATATTGATAACATACTTTTATTAAAAAGTTTAATAAAAGTATCTAAATTTAATTATTATGCTGTGATACAATTATTTTAAGTGTTTAGGAGGTTGAAGATATGTTTTTAAATTTTTTGAAAAAAGAACTTATTTTTATATCGATGGAAATGAAATCTAAAGAAGATGCCATTAATTTTTTATTAGATAAAGTAAATGAAAAGGGTTATATAGATAATAAAGATGAATTTTTTCGGGGTATTTTTGATAGAGAAAATATTGGAGACACGTCTTGGGAGAATGGTGTTGCTATACCCCATTTTATAGGAGATTTTGTTAAGACAAGCTTTGTTTCATTGCTTTATGTGAAAGGAAATGGTATAAAGTGGTCTGATAATAATCCTCCTGTTAATTTAATATTTTTAATTTGTATGTCTAAAAATCAACAAGGTAATGATCATATTAAATCAATAGCTTTCATAGCTCAATTGTTTGAAAACGATGATTTTAAGAATATTTTGAAAAATGTAAATAGTCCTGATGAGATTTATTCTTACATGGAAAATGTTGAAAAGTCTTCTTATAGGGATGATATTGTGGTTTATTCTGAGTCAAAAAAAATAGTTGCTGTATCTTCTTGCCCTGTAGGAATTGCACATACGTATATTGCTGCCAGGAAGATTGAAACTGAAGCTAGAAAGCAGGGTTATAAAGTTAAAGTTGAGACTCAAGGCTCTATTGGTATTGAAAATGCCTTAACAGAAAATGAGATTAAAGATGCTGATGTTGTAATACTTGCCGTTGATAAAGATGTTAATGAAGAAAGATTTGATGGAAAGAGGGTTTATAAGATTTCAACTGCTAAAGCTATAAATAATATAGAAGATGTTATTAGAGAAGCATTTAATGCCCCGATATTTAATTATAAGAATATGAATCCTTATTTAAGAAGTACAATTAAAAAGACCAAATCTAATTTTTATAAATATTTAATGAGTGGGGTTTCTCCTATGATTCCAATTGTAGCAAGTGGCGGTATTTTGATTGCCATTGGAATAGCATTGGCTGGAATTGGCTCCGATGGTCCAAATTTTTCTGAATATCCTTTTTATAAGACTATTACTGATATTGGTGCTGTTGCTTTTGAGATGATGTTGCCAATACTTGCAGGGTTTATTGCTATGGCAATTGCCGATAAACCAGGACTTGCTCCAGGGCTTGTAGGAGGTGTTCTTGCTAAGGATATTGGATCAGGATTTTTGGGAGCAATACTTGCTGGGTTTATTGCCGGATTTGTTGCTAGATGGATAGCTCGGAGAAAAGTCCCTGAATGGATAAAGCCTGTAATGCCTATTTTTGTTATTCCTTTAATAAGCACTTTGATTATTGGATTTTTCATGATATATACTGGGGTCTATATTTCTCAATTTATGACATTACTTGAAAATGGGCTTAAATCATTACAGAATAATTCAGAGGCTTATGGTATTTTGGGAAAAGTTTTAATTGGTTTAATACTTGGTTCTATGGTGTCTATTGACATGGGAGGACCTTTTAATAAAGTTGCATTCCTTTTTGGTGTTGGGATGATTCCTCAAGTTCCGCAAATAATGGGTATGGTAGCATCAGCTATTCCTGTTCCTCCTATGGCTATGGGGCTTGCTACTTTTATTATGCCTAAATTATTTGGAGATGAAGAAAGGGAATCTGGTAAAGTATCATTTTTGATTTCTTTTATTGGAATTAGTGAAGGTGCCATTCCATTTGCTATTAGTGACCCTGCAAGAGTTCTACCGTCAATAATAGCTGGCGGTGCTGTTGCAAGTATTATTGCAGCTTTCTTAGGGGTTGCAGATCATGCACCGCATGGAGGACCCATAGTACTTCCTGTTGTTGATAATAAAGTAGGCTTTATTGTTGCAATGGCTTCTGGTGTTGTTGTTGCAACAATTTTAGTAATTTTTCTAAAATCTTTAAAATTTAAGGTATCTAAATGAGTTTTGACAATATATTTTTGATGAAAAATGAAATTAAAGAATATGATTGGGGCGGAACTAGTTTTATCCCTTCTATTTTGGGACAAAAACAAGATGGCTTACCCAAGGCTGAGATGTGGCTTGGCGCGCATAAGACATTCTCTAGTAAAATATTGATTAAAAATCGATATGTATCTCTTTGTAATTTTTTAGAGCAACATAGTGAACTTTTAAGAAAGGGGAATGAGTTATCTTTTTTGTTTAAGGTTTTATCAGCTGCAAAGCCTTTATCAATTCAAGTACATCCTTCAAAAGATATTGCTTTAGAGGGTTTTAAACTTGAAAATGATAGAGGAGTAAACATTAATAATCCAGAGAGAGTTTATAAAGATGAGAATCCAAAAATAGAACTTGTTTATGCTTTAAGTGATTTTTATGTTCTTAAAGGATTTTTACCTCTTATTGAAATTAAAGGTATGTGTAAAAAATTAGAATTAGATTTTAACTTTGTAAATCATAAAGAGTTTATAAGTAATATATTTAACTTGCAAAAATGTGACATTGAAAATGCTATTAGTAAAATACAGGAGAATTTAAGTTTTCTAGAAAGAGATAGGGCTTATTGGTTTAATGAAATATATAAAGTTTATGGAGCAGATATAGGTCTTTTGGTATTTTTGGGAATGCATATTTTTAAATTAAATCCAGGTGAGGTAATCTACACGGAAAGTCGAGAAGTACATGCATATCTTAAAGGAGAATGTCTTGAGCTTATGACTAATTCTGATAACGTAATAAGAGCAGGGCTTACTACTAAATATATTAATAAGAATGAGATGCTTAAGGTAGGTAAGTTTGAAGAAGGAAGATTTTCATTATTAAAAGTCGAGGAAATTGATAAATTTGATGCATTTAAGCTTCCAGGTACTAATTTGATGTTGCTTCACAGAAAAATTAATGAAGAAATTTGTTTAAAAAGAAACAGTGAGATGATCTTGTTAGTTATGGGTGGTCAAATTCATATAAATAATCATTTTTTCATTAAGAAGGGGGAGAGTGTATTTATAGGTATATGTGATGAAAAATTGTTAATCCGTGGAAATGGTGAAATATTTGTTGCACTTTCTGTTTAGAAATTTTTTATAGCTTACTCTAATAAAAATACTATTGCTTATATGGTAAATTTAATAAACCCGACTGCAAATAATTTGAACCTAATTCCTTCAAACATTATTTTTGGTTTTGTGAGCAATATGGTTGGGCCAAATGAAGGATAAACTTTAAGGCCTAGTGATAAATTTTTTGCGAATTTGTATTCCATTGTTATGGGAAGTCTAGATACTGTTCCTATTCTTTGGTAAGTAATAAATTTTTTACTACCTGGAGGAATGAGATCTACCTGAGACCAGTCTGCACCAATGCCAAATCCTCCTCCTACAACTACGGTAGGGCCTATTTCTTTTTTAAAAATTAAATCAAGACCAAGTAGCATGTAATGTTGAAAATTTTTAGGATTAAAATCAATGAAACTACCATATCCAAGGTCTATATCTACATATGGCATCGAAAATAGAATATTTCCTACTGGACTTCCGGTCCCTGCTCCTAATGCAAATGAGTCATATGCGGTTTTTTCTTTTTTTCCTTTAAATAAAAAAGGCTTTGCAATAGATATTTTAGTTTTTTTTTGATGGATAGACCTAGCTTTTGGAGGATGAGTAGGCATAGGTTTGTTGGGATGAACATTTTTATTATCATTTGTAGTACAAATAGTTCCATCATCTTCTGTATTGCATTTAATTTTGTAGGCAATGTCATTAGATTTAGAGAACGCAAAGTAATATATATTAAGCGTTAACAATAACATGAGTATTTTTTGAATATTTTTTTCCATTAGCTTTCCTTCATATATATATTTTGAGGTATCCAACACCAAAAAATCCAAATCTCATCCCTTCCATTGACTTAGAGTCTAATAGCATTACCCCACCAAGTGTAGCCACAGCTTTAAACCCTATTACAAGATTTTTTAAGAAACTGTATTCTAATGAAATAGGAAGTCTAAGCACAATACCTAGTCTATTTTTGTATGTGGATTTTTGTGGAGATATCTCTTCAGTATCTTCATCGCTATCGTCTTGTTCTGGTTTTTCTCTAGGAACTGTATTAGTCATATTTTCTTGAGACCAGTCTACACCTACACCAAAGCCACCACTTATTATTGTGTTTTGATAAAGTTCTTCTTTAAACATAAAATCAATCCCAGAAATAATATAGGGTACGAAATTATTGGGATGAAGACCATTAAATCCTCCATATCCAAACTCTATGTCTACATATGGAACAGAAATTGTAATATTTGTAATAGGATTTCCAATCCCAAAACCTATTCCAAATAGATTATTTAAGTTTTCCCTTTCTCTTAGTACATTATCAAGATCTAATGAACTAACTTGTTGAGCAAAAGAAGGGAGTGTCAATAACAAAAACATAATTAATATTAATAATTTTTTCATAAATTCTCCTTTAACTTATATCTAGCCAAATATTTACAATTGTTAGAATTGTATTCTATAAAGTATAAGATATAAAGAAGATTCCTGATAGATAATTTGCCTAAGAATAGCTTTATTGTATAATCCTTTAGCATTAAATTATTATTAATTTTAAAGAATCTATGACAATTTTTAGCCGTAAAAACCAGCATAACCTTTTGGAATTTGTAACTTGTTGTTAAGTACTTTGAAGTGGTAACTAATTCAAAAAAAAGTCTTATAGAAATTTTGTTAAAAGGTTTATTGCAATTTTTAAACATAATATCCAGCTTATAAAAAGAAATATTACAGCAAAGATTTATATTAAAAACATATTTGACATTTTTTTAATATAAAGATAAGCTTTAATCAAGGATTTTTGCTTACAGGTTTATTAGAAGATTTGTTTTGATATTTTTACTTTTTGTTTTTGCAAATTTTTGTGCCTTCTCGTATATATTTTTAATGATCTAGGCTTTTTTAGTAAAGGAGCTTACTTTATGTTTGTAAGTATAGTCTTTTTGAATGTAAGAGGAAGGATACAGTGTACTGCTCTTGAGTTTATTCTTTTAGATTTATGTTAAAAATAATTTTATAAAATATAAGGTATATGCTATAATTTAGCTAACATATCGATTATGTTAGTATTTATGATAAGAATCTTTATAATTTCTTGAGGATGATTGATTTAAAGTATTAAAGGCCTTGACATAAGTCATTTAAACAATAATAGGAATGTTTATGTTGATAATGGAGAATCTAAAGATAAATCTTTAGGCTTATTTAATTTTTAACAAGAGAATAAGTATCAGATTTATTTTAATTTAATAAGGTAAGGTATTTAAATTGTTTTTAGATCTTTATACTTTTACTATTTTTACTATTCCTTATATGTTAAGAATGAGGGTGTTTTTGTAGGAGGAGGGGGCGGGGCTAAGGGCTAAAGAAAATTGGAATAGGAGATAAAATGATAAAATAAGATAGATCCTTATTTAAAGAAGATTGTGTTTGTTTGTTGTAGATTATGTTGTAGATTATAGGGAAAGTTATGATGAATGCTTTTTATAAATAAATATAGTAGATTTGTGATTCAAATATATAAGATATTAGTTATTGAATTTGTGCAGTGAGGTTTAAAAAATTTTATCAAGGGCAGATTATGAGTAGTTTTATTATTTCAAAAGAAGAAGATTATTCCAAGTGGTATTTAAACATAGTACAAGAGGCAAAGCTTGTTGATTATAGTCCCATTAAGGGTTGCATGGTTATTATGCCTTATGGGTATGCTATTTGGGAAAGAATTAAAAGTATACTTGATGATAAGCTTAGAGAAACGGGACATGAAAATGCATATTTTCCATTATTTATTCCTTATGAATTCTTGAAAAGGGAGCAAAAACATATCGAAGGATTTTCTCCGGAGCTTGCTGTTGTAACAAATGCTGGTGGAGAGAAATTGAGTGAACCTTTAGTTATAAGGCCAACTTCTGAGACAATTATTTGGAATATGTACAGTAAGTGGATAAAGTCTTACAGAGATTTGCCTATTAAGATTAATCAGTGGGCAAATATTGTTCGTTGGGAAAAGAGAACAAGGCCATTCTTGCGCACAACTGAATTTTTGTGGCAAGAAGGACATACTGCTCATGAGACCTCAGAAGAAGCAGAGAGTGAAGCTTTATTTATTCTAAGTCTTTATAAGAAATTTGTTGAGGATTATTTGGCTATTCCTGTATTTCATGGAAAAAAGTCAGAAAAAGAAAAATTTGCTGGTGCTGTTTGTACTTATACAATTGAAGCATTAATGCAGGACAAGAAAGCTTTGCAAGCTGGAACATCTCATTATTTGGGGTTAAATTTTGCAAAGGCTTTTGATGTTAAATTTCAAAATAAAAAAGGAGAGATGGAGTATGTTTCAGCTACTAGTTGGGGAGTTTCAACTAGATTGATTGGAGCATTGATTATGGTTCACTCCGATAACAAGGGCTTAATATTGCCTCCCAAAATAGCACCCATAGAGCTTATTATTATTCCTATTTTTAAGAGCGATGATGAAGTTAATAAAAGAATTCTTGAATATGCTACTGCTATTTTTAATAGATTAAAAAAAGAAAAATTTAGAGTTGAGATTGATAAAGATATCAAGAATTCCCCAGGATTTAGATTTTCTTCCGCAGAACTTAAAGGAATACCAATACGTATTGAAGTAGGCTCTAATGATATTCTTATGGATTGTGTCACTATTGCAAGGAGAGACAAAGATAAAAACTCTAAATATCAAGTAGCAGTGAGAGAGTTATCATCTATAGTTAGAAATGAGCTTGAAAGTATGCAGAATGATTTGTTTAATAAAGCCTTAGAGTTTAGAAATTTGAATACCAAAGAAATTTTTGGAATGGGAAAAGATAGCTATAATTCTTTTAAGAATTATATTAATGAGCATTTGGGATTTGTGTTCTCTTCTTGGTGTGGTAGTGAAGTGTGCGAAGAGAGTATTCAAAATGATACAAAAGCTACAATAAGGTGTATTCCTGAGAATTTTAGAAGTAAATCTTTACATAATCTAAACTGCATTTATTGTAAGACAGAAGCAAAACATCTTGTTTTATTTGCAAAATCTTACTAATCATTTATGTCTTATTATCTAGTATTTACTAGTATTTAAGTTTCTCTTAATTCATTGAAGTTTACTATGTATATTATTGTCACATTTAATGTGAAGTCGATCATTAAGGCTAGGGATGTTAATAACGGAAGTATTGGAGTTATGTTAGAGTAGCTAAGTTCAATACCTTTTGTATAAGTTGAACATAACATTGTAATTATATAAGTTAAATTATTTGGTATATGTGGAAATGCAAAAATAAAAATAAATGCTAATGTGCTAATATAGCTTATTTCATAAATTGATATAGGTAAACTAGAATAAGATTTTAAAATAATAAAAAATGAAATTGTTGAAATGAAAATTGTTCCAAATTTGGAAATAAAGTTAATTAATGGTATATTTGTAATTATTGATTTTTTTATGTTAATTCTTTCATTTTTGATGTCTTCTATTAATACAGAATAAGGAGAATAGGAATCCATTGTCAGACCTGCAAATATTATGTTTTGAAACGAGATTGTTATGCTTTGATATGCTAATTTAAAGTTTTTAGTTAATTTGTAACTAATTATTGGAATTATTATTAAGATAATAATAAGTGTCCATGATGTGAAAAATAATATACTATTTAAGTAGTATTGATAATCTTTAAAATTTCTTAAGTTGCTAGTATATGCTGCTGTGATAAAAATGATCCCGAAATTTAATATATTAACTACTATTCCATTTGCATTATAAAAAAGGTTTGAAGTACTTAAAATAAGTTCTCTGGCAATTCTTCCCTTTTGTTTTGCATAGTAAAAACTAGTACCAATAATTATTGAGATAATGTAAATACTTAAAAGATTTGGATTGTTACTTGTAAGTATTGTAAAAATATTTTTTGGAAAAAATGTTTCAAGAAATTCTGATTTAACAAATATGTATAAATTTTTAATATTTTTATCTAAAATTGGAATTCTTTGTGGGATATATATTGTTGCGACTGTGATTGAGGTAATTACTCCCATGGCGTTGATTAAAATTCCATAATAAATTGTTTTTCCAAATAGTTTTTTGAATTGTTTGTTTTCAATAATATTTTCTATTCCGAGTGGTATTGAGAATATTAAAAAAGGAATCAAGGAGAAGTAAGCAAGTCTTATAAAAATGTGAGATAGTGCATTGTAAATATCAGAGGGAAAAAAGAGTCCAATAAATATTCCAATAGGTATTGTTAGAAAAAATTTTACTTTTGTGTTCATAATTTATCCTTAGAAGTTTTTAAAAAATAGAATTCTATAGTATATCAATCTTACTAGATTTTTTGGTAAATATAAACTTTGGTATTACTATTTATTAATAGATGTCATTTACAGTTCGGTTTTTGGGAGAAGGTCTTGTATAAGTATCCAGATTTAGTTAATACAGGTTTAAATTTAAGGTTGCCCGAAATTCTTAACTTAGAAGAACATGATAAATATTTTTTTACTGATGATTATTATAAGAATCTTATCTTAAGCGATAGAGAGATTGGTTCTAGGCTTCATAAGTTATTATTAGATTATTTAAATCCTTCTTCAACAGAAGAATGCAATAAGAATGATAAATATAGTCAGATAATTAATGTTTATTGGAAATTTTTGAAATCAATTGCTAAAAATATTTTAAATTTAACTCAAGAGCAGAAAGTTTTATTTAGGTTTGCAGCTCTTCTGCCAAATGCTCTTGGTAGCGAACTTAAATCTTTAATTTCAAAAACCATTTGGGATAATAATTATAATGAACCTTTTATTTATTTTGATGAATGGATATATGGAGTTAATGATTTAAAGTTCAGAAAGCTTGCTGTGGATGAACCAGTGAATAGCATTAAAGATAAAGATATGAAAAACATATTGCTTAATAAGCAAGAGAAGCTATTAGCCAATATTGATTTTTTAAGGAGTAGTCTTAAAAGGAACGATGCAATAAGAGTTGAGGCTATTAGCAAATTAAAGAATATGTTTGAATTTTTATTTATTGATGATACATCTCATGAAAATTTTATCTCTGAGTTTGGGATAAGAAGGTTTTATTCTGATGATATTTTAAAGCCTTTAAATTATGCTTCTAATTATATTGATGATCTTATTAAAGCTAGCAAAGAAGTTACGTCTTTGATTTCTAAAATTAAAGAGTCAAATAAGGAACTTGTTGAGATTAAGAATAAAATTCAAGATATTGATGTTTCTGTTTCATCTAACATTGCAGTAGAGGAGGTTGCTTCTTTAATGGAAGCTAATAAACTTACCATTGGTCCTAGAGGAAATCATTTTCCAATATTGCTTAAGAGTAATGTAGTTGCAAATCCTAATTTTTTTGGTAGTAGAGAAAGAGTTATTCAACTTGTTAAAGATATTGAAGATATTCAACCTAAAATTTTTCATAAAAATTACAGAGGAGATTTTTTAAGAATAGTTCCTTATTTTATCTTAATCCCGTCTTATGGTGATAGAGGGATTTGCTGGGAGCCTATAGATATTAAAAATCGAGCCAAAGGACGAGGCAAGATATTGATTCCTATGTATTCTAAGGACTTAAGAAGAGCTATTATTTTGGGCATTGGAGATTTCTTGTGGGAACTTGCTAAAGAACAGGCATCGTTTAGATGGATGGAAACAGGAATTACTGGTCAGTATTATGAATACTATTCTAAATTTATTAAAAAAGGTAATATTAAAAATCTTTTCTTAGATGATTATTTTCTTTGGATAGATAAAGAAAGTAAAGGAATACAAAAGATTGAGAAAATGGTTCGGGGTGTAATGTGGAGAAATACACCTTTTCCAAGAGATTTGAAAGAACAGCTTGGTAAGAAATCTTTTGTATATAAAGATCTGCTTGATAGAGATAAAAATATTGAAATTTCTAGTAGATATTATTAATATAAATTTTTCTTGTGTTTATTAAAAATATTTCTTATGTTTTTATTTTTGAGATTATTAATCTCTTTTTTATAATTGTCAGTAATATAAGTATTTTTTTTAAGTAATAATTTAATTAGATTGATATTTTCAATTTCTACTGCAGCTTGTAAAGGTGTTTTACCATTTTTAAGAGTAAAGCTTAAATCAGCTCCTTTTTCTGCTAAAAATTTGAATATTACTTCGTTATTTAAGTATATTGCCCAAAATATTGGTGGATGTCCTGTTTCATCTATTTTATTAATGTTTATTCCATAGTCTATTAATTTTTTTATGGTTTCTAAATCGTTGTTGATTATTGAAATTGTCAGTGGAGATAGTTTATATTGATAATTTATTTCTGCTCCAATATTTAGAGCAATAGTAGTTCCTTCTATATTTTTAAAATATATGGATATGATTAAAAAATCATTTTTTATATTTTGTAGGTATTTTAAATCATCGTTATTATTTAATTTTATTGATAATATGAAATTGTCTATTTTTTTTTTATTAGCTGTATATTCTTGGTTAGTAGTATGGTAAAGTGTTTTTACTAATTTTTGTATCATTGTAATATTTTCATTTGCATGTAAAGATATAATAAATTGTGTTAATAATATCAATATTGTTAACATTAATCTTAACCTTTAACAAATTTGGTAGATTTTTTAAATTTAGTTTAAACAGAATGCCCATTACTGAACAATATCACTGCAATTTTATTTTTGTCATCGATTATTATATCATCTTCAACGTTTTCAGGGCTTATAAATATGAGTTGCAAAGCATTTTGCGTATAGTCTAATAAACAAAAATATTCTTTATTATCATTAGTAATAAGCTTTATAGCATTTTTATATGAAATTTGTAAATTTGGAGTAAGTCCTATTATTTTAAACTTTCCAGAACTAGGTAAATTTTTTAATTTTAGATCTGTTTTCCAAATAAAAGTACCATCTTCTTTAAATTCAATATTTCCATATATTCCATTTTTTAATGTTTCATAAGATGTTAATTTGTATACTAAGTTTTTATTTTGTTTTTCTATTTCAAGTATAATTTTTTCAATAATTTGTTCAATAATGACAAATTTTGCTTTAAGATCGTGATCTTTGACCTTTATATATGAGCTATAGTGATTTAAGGATTCCTTTTCTATAAGAATAAAATCTTTTTCTGAATTTTTAGATCTGAATAAAAATCCGTTTGGTTTAACGGAGTCAACAATATCAAATTTGAAAGTTAAGCTTAATTCAGGAATATTTATTTTTATTTCATTTTGTGGAGTAAAAAATAAACCATAGTCTTTCTTAAATAGAATATTATCATAAGTACGCCTGGCAATCATTTTTTCATAGTAAAGAGGTCTTAAATATTTAATATTTTTAAATGTATTTATTATATTGTTCTGTGAGGATTGGTCTAGTAGATTTGTAATTATTTTACCCGTAATATTATCAAAAATTTCTAGTGCATAGTCAAAAACATAACCCTTATATCCATCTTTTGTTAAAAGATATATCCATCTACCTTGAAGAGAACCAGCTTTTGTTCTTTCTCCAATGCTTATTATCTTCAATATAGAATCCTTTGGGATTCTGTATATTATGTTGTCCTTATAGTTATCAGGAGATTTTCTTAAGGGTAGGATGTCTTTTTTGCTTATTGCATATTTGTTTATATATGGTTTAATGCTTAATCTAAATTTTTCTGCATCTTCTTTTGTATAAAATTCTTGTATTGTAAATTTATGTACTATAAATTTAATGTCATTATACTTTATTGTTATTGTTTTTTGATTTTGGTTTGTGTTCTCTATTATAACTAGAGATCCGTTTGGAAGTTTTTCTCTGTTTGTTGAATCTAAGACAATGCCGTATTTATTTGTTTTTTGAAAACAACATAGAAAAAATACGAGAAATACAATGTAAATTGATTTTTTATTCATATTAAAATGATTGATGATTTTATTGAATTTAGAATACTCTTTATTATACATAACTTACATTATATAATAAAGGTAATGAGGTTATTAATTCAATTATTTGGACTAATTTTAGCTTTAAGTGCTTGTAAAGTTAAGCAGGGAGAAATTCAAAATCTAATATATCTTTTGGAGGGGTCAAGTAAAAATGGATTAGATAGGTTTCTTATTGTTGATAGGATAGTGAATATTTATATTCGAAATAAGAATTATGAAAAAGCCTTAGTTATTGTAAATCAAGGTATTGCTAATGATGAAAGTAGAGAATATTATCCTTTATATTTATATTTGATGGGAAATATATATGCTGCTATGAAGGAGGATTTAGTATCTTTTACTTATTATAGATATGTTATTAATAATTTTGATGATTATATTTATGAAAATAGCTCTATAAAAGTAGAAATAGCGAAAAAAGTAGTCAGTTTAAATATTGAGGCTGATAATAAGATTCAGTATTATAAATTATTACTTAGTAGTAATTCTAATAGTTTTAAAGAAGAAGATATAGGTAGTTATTATTATAATCTTGCTCTAGATTTAGAGAGGATACAGGAATATGATGAGGCATATTTTTATTATAAAAAATTGCTTTCATTTCCAAGAGCAAGCTTGAAAATGGATTTAAGAGATTATTCGAATGTTAGTACTAAAGTTAATTATTATAATAATCCGGAATTTGTAGTTTATAGAAATTTGAGTGATTTAATTCAGGACGTTAAAAAATATATTTATTCTGGCAATACGACAAAGTTGCTAAGTATAAGAGATAAACATAATTTTTTTATTCAGAGCTGGGATCAGAGAGGAGGCAGAGGTAATTCAATTAATACAAATAGTTTTTTGACAACAATGATTAAACTTGGAAGTAGAAGAAAAAATGGAATACAATTTGCAAATAGCTTTGAAGCTGACTCTAGTGATGATATTTCTTATCTTGAATCTACAGGCTGGGAGCACATATGGGAGTGGTATTTTGTCTTTAAGAAAATTTCTTATCCAAAAGATCCAGAAATTAATAATGGTTGGGCTTGGATAGGAGTTTATTTGGGGAAAAAGTAAATGGAGACTTAATGTGAATTTTATTAGTGTTCTTTTTAAATTTTTTATTTTGTTTTATTCGAATATTTCTGTAATAAAGAATTTTAATTTCGGAGCGAGTATAAACAGAATAATTGATTGGAATAAAAAGGTTGTTTATTTTGATATTAGTAAAACAGTTGATGAAAATAAATTTGGTGGAGTTGGCCTCAATTCTACTTCTAGGTTAATGTTAAGTATTAATGATTTTAAAGATTCTTTAATAAGACAATCTCTTTTTGAGATGGTGATTGATTCTGATAATACTTTTAAAGATTATTTTAATTCAGATCCCCATTTAATACTTTATTTTTCAGGATTTGATAATATTTTAAAGAGAGGCTATATAAAATATTCAGAAGATTTGAAAAATATCACTGTTAGATATGAGCTTTATCTTTTCCCTGATTTTATTAACTTATTTTTGTCTCATGACAAACCTTATAAGGCTTTTTATCCATTGATGAATACAAGTGCTGATCAATTTTATACCGGTATTCTTATTTATGCAGGAGATGGATATGAATCTTCTTCTGGTCTTGTTAGACTGAGAGATTCTTTCTTTATTAAGATTTATGATGAAAATATTAAACTTTATTTTGATAAGAGGATGGTTGAGCCAGATGCATTAAGGAGATGGGGTATGCTTGAGTATACAGATGATATTTTTTATAAGAATAGAGATAGAGTGGGAGATTACCCTTTAAAATTAGTTGCTAAGGGAGTTTATGGTAAGAATAGATCAGACATAATACTTGATGAATGTTCTATTAATAAATTATTTTCAAATAAGAATAATATTAATCTTTTAAGAGAGGGTAAACTTGTTATTATAAGGTAATAGATAAAAATATAATTTGAATACTTGTCTTTTTTGGGATAATCAATTAACATGATACAAGAGTTTATTTTCAAGGGAAGTAACGCCCTTATAGCTCAGCTGGTAGAGCACCACCATGGTAAGGTGGGGGTCATCGGTTCAATTCCGATTGGGGGCTTTTATACAGAGGTATTTTGTTATGGGTAAAAAAAAAGGAAAGAGCGCTATTGAGCTTATAGCTTTAATTTGCGAAGAGACAGGTATTAGAAATTATACAACTACTAAAAATAGGCGTAATAGGCAAGAAAAATTAGAATTAATGAAATATTGTCCGATTCTTAGAAAACATACTCTTCATAAAGAGGGGAAGATAAAATAACTGTATAACTGTGAGTCATAGGTCAGTAGTTCTAATGGTAGAACGGCAGTCTCCAAAACTGCATGTTGGGGGTTCGAATCCCTCCTGACCTGTTGTCTTAAATATTAAGGGGCTTTTAGTGTTTAAATTTATTAGAGAAAGTGTGTTAGAGCTTAAAAAAATAACATGGCCTAAATATAGCGAAGTAATAGGTAATGGAAAGCAAGTTTTTTGGTTAGTATTTTTTATTTCAATTTTTTTGGGTGTAGTAGATTATGTTATGTATCTTGCTATATCTTATGTTTTTTAAGGGGAAATTATGTCTAGAGCATGGTATGTATTACAGACTTTTTCCCAATATGAAAAAAAGATAGAACAAGAGATAAAACTCTTAATAAATGATGGTGTTTTAGGTAGTGAAGTTTTGGATGTTAGAGCCCCTATTGAAAGGGTAGAAGAAATTAAAAATGGAAAAAAAAGAGTGAGAGAAAGGAGGATTTGGCCGGGATATATTTTAGTTGAATTAGATCTTCCTGAAGTGGGATGGAAGGATACTGTGGCTAGTCTTATTAAAATACAGGGTGTTATAAGTTTTGTTGGTACTGGCAAGGAACAGAAACCTCTTCCTATTAGTGATGATGAAGTTAAGAATGTATTTATGCTTACTGGAGAGATTAAAGCAGATAAATCTATTTTTATACTTTATGATTTTGAGGAAGGAGAGAGAGTTAGAATTAAGGGTGGACCTTTTGATTCTTTCGAAGGTGCTATTGGATCTATTGATTATGAGAAAAAAAAGTTAAAGGTTGCAGTTCAAATTTTTGGGAGATCAACCCCTGTTGAAGTCGATTTTCAACACATAGAGAAAATTTGATAATTAATGGGAGCTTTAAGAGCGTTATTACCATAAGGAGTTATTTATGTCTAAGAAGAAAAAAGAAATTGCTTGGGTTAAATTGCAAGTTCCAGCGGGGCAAGCTGTTCCCGGTGCTAAAATAGGTCAGGCGCTTGGGCCTCATGGTGTAAACGGGCCTCAGTTTGTTAAAGAATTTAATGAAAGAACAGCTAAAATGGAATCAGGGATTGTTGTTCCTGTTATTATTACTGTTTATAGCGATAAAAGTTTTTCATTTATTGTTAAAACTCCTCCTGCTTCTGTCTTAATTAAGAAGGCAATTGGAATTGAAACAGGCTCTAAGAGATCTAATACAGACAAAGTTGGAACTATATCAAAGGAAAAATTAGCAGAAATTGCAAAAGCTAAAATGCCTGATTTAAATGCAAAGACGGAGTTAGCTGCGTTTAAGATTGTTGCGGGAAGTGCTCGTTCAATGGGTGTTGAGGTGGAAAAATAATGGCTAAAGTTGGGAAAAAATATATGCAGGCTTTGGCTAAAATAGATAAGTCTAAATCTTATAGTGTAGATGATGCAATATCCTTATTGAAGGAAATTAAATTTGTTAAGTTTGATGAAACTATAGATGTTTCTATTAATCTTAACTTAAAGAAGAGTCATACAGTTCGAGATACAATCGTTTTGCCAAATCAATTTATGAAAGAGAAAAGAATACTTGTATTCGCAAAAGGGGATAGGGCAGAAGAGGCTAGGGAAGCTGGTGCTACTTATGTTGGTGATGATGATTTTATTAATAAGATTAAGAGTGGATTTGATGAATTTGATATTGTTGTTGCTACTCCTGATATGATGAAGGAAGTAGGTAAGCTTGGGCCTATTTTAGGCAAAAGGGGTTTAATGCCAAACCCTAAGACACAAACAGTGACAAATGATGTTAAAGGCGCAATTATTAGTCTTAAGAAGGGACGCATAGAATATAGAGCAAATAAAAACGGTGTAATAAATTTTTCTATTGGTAAATCTTCTATGGATAATAAGAAGATAATAGAAAATTATGATGAGTTTATTAAAGAATTACTTAAGAAACGACCTAGTGATTTAAAGGGTACTTTTGTGGATAGTGTTTATATTTCATCTACTATGGGACCTTCTATGAAGATTGATTTTGTTTAGGAGTTGGTTTATGAGTGCAAGGATAAATCCTAAAAAGGTAGAAATGTTTAATTTGTTTAAAGGCTTTCTAGATGGTAAAGATAATATTTTTTTTCTAGATTACAGAGGATTAACAGTAGCGGAACTTACTAGGCTTAGGAATAGAATAGAAAATGAAAAGGGTAATTTAAAGGTTGTTAAAAATAATATAATGAAGAGAGTTTTGAAAGAGAAGCAAATAAATGGCCTTGATTCTTATCTTTTAGGGCCAACAGCTGTTGTTACTGCTGTTGAAGAGGCCAATTCAATTGTAAAGATTTTTTATGAATTTGTTAAAGAGAGCACCTTAAAGGTTAAGGGTGGGTTTATTTTAGGTGAAATTTATGATGAGGCTAGACTTAATGAGTATGGGAAGCTTCCTACTAAGAAAGAGGCTCTTTCTTTATTTGCAAGTGTACTTAAAGCTCCAATTTCTAAGCTTGCAAGGACGTTAAAGGTTTTATCTGATATTAAAGTTTAATAAAAGCGGTGTTAGTCTTAATTAAGTGCATGCTATCGCTGTTTAGAATACATATAAAAGGAGTTAAGTTAATATGTCACTAAGTAAAGAAGATATTTTAACATGGCTTGAAGAAGCCAAAACAACTGAGGTTGTTGACCTTGTAGCAGCTATTGAGGAAAAATTTGGTGTTACTGCTGCTGCTACTGTTGCTACAGTACCTGGTACTGTGGGTAGTGGTGGGGAAGAGCAAACAGAATTTGATGTAGTTCTTTTATCTTTTGGAGATAGTAAGATTAATGTTATTAAGGAGGTAAGAGCTATTACTGGACTTGGACTTGGAGAAGCTAAGGCTTTAGTTGAGGCTGCTCCTAAG
Source organism: Borrelia sp. A-FGy1 (assembly GCF_014084025.1). NCBI lineage: Bacteria > Pseudomonadati > Spirochaetota > Spirochaetia > Spirochaetales > Borreliaceae > Borrelia > Candidatus Borrelia mahuryensis. The sequence continues at coordinate 404,480 of NZ_CP043682.1, read as the reverse complement.
GCAGTTAAAGAAGGTGTTTCAAAGGTAGATGCTGAGGAGATAAAGAAGAGATTAGAATCAGTTGGTGCAAAAGTTGAATTTAAATAGAGTATTAAAAATATTTCAGATTTGTTATTCCACATACTGGTTTGTTAGTGTGTGGTTTATTGTGTCTTAAAAAGGAGTCTTTTAATGATAAAAAGGGTTCATCTAGGACAAGGCAAGGCAGAAGAAATTTTAGACTTGCCTAACCTAATTGAAATACAATTGAATTCTTATGAGAAATTTTTGCAGCTTGAGAGATTAAAAAATAAAGAACCTTTGCTTAATGAGGGACTTGAATCTGTTTTTAGAAATGTTTTTCCTATAAAAAGTAGTAATGGTGAAGTTGCTCTTGAGTATGAGAAATACTACATTGAGGATGATTCTCTTAGTTTTACAGAGAAAGAATGTAAGAGGAAAGGACAAAGCTATGAGGCTGTTTTGAAGATAAGGTTAAATTTGCAGTTTTTAACAACAGGGGAAATAAGACAAAAAGATGTATACTTGGGTACCATTCCTTTAATGACCAATAGGGGTACTTTTATTGTCAATGGAGCAGAGAGGGTAATTGTATCTCAAATACATAGGTCTCCTGGGGTTGTTTTTTATAGGGAAAGGGATTTGTATTTTGCTCGCATTATTCCTTATCGTGGTTCTTGGCTAGAATTTGAGATTGATTCAAAAAAAGATTACCTTTATGTTAAGATAGATAGGAAGAAGAGAATACTTGTTACTCTTTTCTTAAGAGCCTTAGGGCTAGATACTCGAGAGAAAATAATAGATACTTTTTATAAAATTAGAAAAATTGAGGTAAATGAAGATACAAAAAGAGAAATTGCAGGTCAATATTTAGCCGTAAATATTAATATAAAAGAAAATATGACTTATCGAGCTGGTGATAAGATAACTTTACAAGATGTTGAAGATTTTTTTCAAAATGGAATAAAACAAATAAAACTTATTGATTTTGATGGCTATGATAGTGTTCCTGGAAAATATTTTATTAGTTCTGATATTATTTTAAATTGCTTTGAAAAAGAAGATGCTTATTTTTCTTTAAAAGATGGGTTTAAGGAACTTTCACGGGAATCAGTGATGCTTGCTGTTTATAATGTACTTTTGCCTGGAGAACCAATCTCTATTGATAGTGCTGAGAATGACTTAAGAACAGTATTCTTCTCAGAGAAGAGATATGATCTTGGGCATGTGGGTCGATATAAGCTTTCTAAAAAATTTGGACTTGATGATTTAACAACTTCTGTTCTTACTATGACAGATATTGTAAATACTATAGCTCATCTTTTAAGGATATATGATGGTCATGATACTCTTGATGATATTGATCACCTTGGCAATAGAAGAGTTCGTTCTGTTGGTGAATTACTTACAAATATATATAAGGGAGCAATGACAAGAGTAGAAAAAATTGCAAGGGATAGAATGTCTAATAAAGAGGTATTTAATCTTAAACCTCAGGAATTGATAAGTGTTAAACCTATTGTTTCTGCTGTTAAGGAATTTTTTGCAACTAGTCAGCTTTCACAGTTTATGGACCAAGTTAATCCTTTAGCTGAATTAACACATAAAAGGCGACTTAATGCTTTGGGTCCTGGAGGACTGTCAAGAGATCGTGCAGGTTTTGAAGTAAGAGATGTTCACTATACTCATTATGGCAGGATGTGTCCTATTGAGACTCCTGAAGGACCTAATATCGGTCTTATTGTTTCTTTAGCTACTTATGCTAGAGTAAATGATTATGGATTCTTAGAAACTCCTTACAGAAAAGTGGTTGATGGGAAGGTTACTCATGAAATAGAATATTTGTCTGCAATTGATGAAGAAAAGAAAAGTATTGCACAGGCAAATGCTGATGTTGATGCTGATGGTAACTATATTGAAGATTTAATTTCTGTTAGGATTTCTGGTGATTATACTACTATGGTTCCAAAAAATATAGATTATATGGATGTTTCTCCTAGGCAGTTAATTTCTGTTTCTTCTGCATTAATACCTTTTCTTGAACATAATGATGCGAACCGTGCTCTTATGGGTTCAAACATGCAGAGGCAGGCAGTACCTTTATTGTTTCCACAGCCACCTATTGTTGGTACTGGTATGGAAAGAGTAGTTGCTAAATATTCTGGCGTTGTTATTAAGGCAAGGAGAGCAGGAACGGTCATATTGGCAACAAACAAAAAAATAATTATAAGACCTAGTGAAGCTAATGGTGCTTCTGATTTAGATGAATATTATCTTTCTAAATATGAGAGAACAAATCAAGATACTTCTTTTAATCAGTCAGTTTTAGTTAAAGAGGGCCAAGAGGTTAGTGTGGGTGAAATAATTGCAGACGGCCCTGCTACTAGATACGGTGAACTTGCTCTTGGAAATAATTTGCTGGTTGGCTTTATTCCTTGGAATGGATTTAATTATGAAGATGCTATATTAATATCTGAGAGAATTGTAAAAGAAGATCTTTATACTTCAATTCACATTAAAGAGTTTAGTATCGAAGTAAGAGAAACTAAGCTTGGACCTGAAAAGGTCACGGCAGATATCCCTAATGTAAGTTCGAAGATATTGAGTAAGTTAGATGAAAATGGAATTATAATAATAGGAACTTATGTAAAACCAGGTGATATTTTGGTTGGTAAAGTTACGCCAAAGTCAGAAGGAGATATTACTCCTGAATTTAAGCTTTTGACATCTATTTTTGGCGAAAAAGCAAAAGATGTTAAAAATAATTCATTGAAAGTTCCGCATGGTACTGAGGGCACTGTAATTGATGTACAAAGGATAACAAAGGATGATGTTGGAAATCTTCCCCCGGGGGTTGATGAAATATTGAAAGTTTATATTGCTAAGAAAAGAAAGCTTAAAGAAGGGGATAAAATGGCTGGAAGACATGGAAATAAGGGAGTAGTTGCAAAAATTCTTCCTGTTGAAGATATGCCTTATCTTTCTGATGGAACGCCTCTTGATATATGTTTAAACCCCTTAGGGGTTCCTTCTCGTATGAATATTGGGCAATTAATGGAATCACAGCTTGGGCTTGCTGGCAAATATCTTGGTGAGTATTATGATATTCCTGTTTTTGAGTCTGCTACAAATGAACAAATACAGGAAAATTTAAGAAAAGCTGGATTTAATGAAACATCAAAGGAAATTTTATATGATGGATATACAGGAGAACAGTTTGAAAATGAGGTTATGGTTGGAGTTATATATATGCTTAAGCTTCATCACCTTGTTGATGATAAGATGCATGCAAGGTCTACAGGCCCTTATTCGCTTGTTTCACAGCAACCTCTTGGAGGGAAAGCTCAATTTGGAGGGCAAAGACTTGGAGAAATGGAAGTTTGGGCACTTGAAGCATATGGGGCTGCTCATACTCTCCAGGAGTTGTTAACAGTAAAATCGGATGACATGTCAGGAAGAGTTAAAATATATGAGAATATTGTTAAGGGCATACCTACTAATGTATCTGGAATTCCTGAATCTTTTAATGTTTTGTTGCAAGAGTTAAGAGGGCTGGGGTTTGATTTGTCAATTTATGACGATAAAGGAGATCAAGTTCCTTTAACAGAGAAGGAAGAGGAATTAATTAATAAAACTTAGGTTTTGAGGTTTCTATGAAAGAAATAAAAGATTTTGAAAAAATAAAAATAAAAATAGCGTCACCTGATCAAATTAGGAATTGGTCTTATGGTGAGGTTAAAAAGTCTGAAACTATTAACTATAGAACTTTGAGGCCTGAAAAAGATGGGCTTTTTTGTGAGAGAATTTTTGGAACAACAAAAGAATGGGAATGTTATTGTGGTAAATTTAAATCTGTAAGATATAAGGGTATTATTTGTGATCGTTGTAATGTTGAGGTAACACATTTTAAAGTTAGGCGTGAAAGGATGGGGCATATTGAACTTTCAGCTCCTGTTGCTCATATTTGGTACTATAAGTATATTCCCTCTAGAATAGGTCTTTTACTTGATATTACGGCCTCTAATTTAAATTCTATTCTTTATTATGAAAAATATATTGTAATTGAACCAGGAGATACTGATCTTAAGAAGATGCAACTTTTAAATGAAGATGAATATTCTGAGGCAAGAGAAAGATATGGGATGTCTTTTAATGCTTCAATGGGAGCTGAGGCAATTAAAACTTTACTTGAAAATCTTGATCTTGATGAGCTTTCATCTAAGCTTAGGGTTCAAATGATTGATAAAGATGACAAGACGGATAAAAAGCTTTTAAGGCGACTTGAAATTATTGAGAACTTTAAAATTTCTGGAAATAAACCGGAATGGATGATTATGGATGTTCTTCCTGTTATTCCGCCAGAAATCAGACCTATGGTTCAGCTTGATGGGGGTAGGTTTGCAACTTCTGATTTAAATGACCTTTATAGGAGAGTTATAAATAGGAATAATCGCTTAAGAAAGCTTTTACTTCTGAATGCGCCTGAGATTATTGTTAGAAATGAAAAAAGAATGCTGCAAGAATCAGTTGATTCTCTTTTTGATAATTCTCACAAGAGAAAAGTTGTTAAGGGGTCATCCAACAGACCACTTAAATCTTTGTCTGACGCATTAAAGGGTAAACAAGGTAGGTTTAGACAAAATCTTCTTGGTAAGAGAGTTGATTATTCTGGTCGTTCTGTAATTGTTGTTGGTCCTGAACTTAAGCTTCATCAGTGTGGTATTCCTTCAAAAATGGCACTTGAACTTTTTAAGCCTTTTGTAATTAGAAGGTTAATCGAGAGTGAATCTGTATTTAATATAAAGAGGGCAAAAAGTTTGATTGAGCAAGAGGTAGATGAGGTATGGCAAATTTTAGACGATGTTATTAAAGAACATCCTGTACTTTTAAACAGGGCCCCAACACTTCATAGATTAGGAATTCAAGCTTTTGAACCTGTTTTAGTTGAGGGTAAGGCAATAAAGTTACATCCTCTTGTTTGTCATGCTTATAATGCTGATTTTGATGGAGATCAGATGGCTGTCCATGTTCCTTTAACTCCAGCTGCACAAGCTGAAAGTTGGGCTTTGATGTTATCAACTAATAATTTATTAAACCCAGCAAATGGACATCCTATTGTATTTCCGTCTCAGGATATTGTTTTGGGTCTTTATTACCTAACAATGCAGAAAAAGGGTGTAGTTGGTGAAGGACGTAAGTTCTTGAATTTCAATCATGTTCTTCTTGCAGTGAATAATAAGAGTTTAGATTATAATGCTAAGATTTACGTGAAGGTTAATGGTGATTATATTGAAACTACATCTGGTCGTGTTGTTTTTAATGAAGCTTTGCCAGATAATGTTGAATTTGTAAATAAAACACTTAGTGATTATGAGTTACAGGCTTTAATTTCTGATGTTTATGTTGTTCATGGTTCTTCTATTGTAATTGAAATGTTAGATATCATTAAAGAGCTTGGATTTAAATATGCTACTAAATTTGGATGTACAATAAGTATGAGTGATATTATTGTACCTCAAGAGAAGAAAATATATGTGGAAAAAGCTAACAGAGAAATTGCTAAAATACAAAATGATTATACTAAAGGTGTTATTACTGGAGAAGAGAGATATAATAATGTTATCTCTGTTTGGTCAAAAACGAACGAAGAGCTTACTACTAAGATGATGGAGATACTTAAGAGTGATAGAAATGGATTCAATGTTATTTACATGATGGCTGATTCTGGTGCTCGTGGAAGCAGGAATCAGATAAGACAGCTTGCAGGAATGAGAGGATTGATGGCTAAAACCTCTGGGGATATTATTGAGCTTCCAATTATTTCTAATTTTAAGGAAGGGTTATCTGTAATAGAATTCTTTATATCTACAAATGGTGCAAGAAAGGGACTTGCAGACACTGCTTTAAAAACGGCAGATGCTGGATATTTAACTAGAAGATTAGTAGATATTGCTCAAGATGTTGTTGTTAGGATAGAAGATTGCGGAACTATTAATGGTATAAAAGTTGAGGCCTTGAAAAATGGGGAAGAGGTAGTTGAGTCTTTAAGAGAAAAAGTTGTAGGAAGTTATTCAATTGAGAGAATAAAGCACCCTATTACGGGCGAGATTATTTTAGATGTAAATGAAGAAATTACAGAATATAAGATAAAATTGTTGGAAACTATTGGTATTAATAAGCTTGTAATTAGATCTGTTTTAACTTGTGAGGCTGAACATGGGGTTTGTCAGAAGTGTTATGGAAGAGATTTTTCCAATAATAAGCCTGTTAATATTGGGGAAGCTGTTGGAATCATTGCTGCTCAGTCAATTGGACAACCGGGGACACAGCTTACTATGAGAACTTTTCATATTGGGGGAGTTGCACAAGCTGGTAGTGAAGATGATAAGATTTCACTTAAAAATACTTTTATTCTTAATGGGATAGAAGGGTTTAATGTTAATGTTGATGTTGGTTTGCTTTTTACAAGAAAAGGAATTTTAAAGGTAATAAATGTTATTTATGAGGAAGATATTAGGCTTATTAAAGAAATTAAGGTCTTAGATGGTCAAAAAGTAATTAAAGGCATGCTTTTGTTTGTTGATAAAGAAGATAAAGAGGTATTATCGTCTTACATTGGTTTTATTAAGATTATGGAAGATAAATTTATGATTGTTTCTGAAGAGCAAGAAGTGCCTTTAAAGGCCGGCACAAGACTTGAGATTAATGTGGGTGATTATGTTAAAGCAGGGAGTGTTATTGGGACATTTGATCCATTTGCAGAGCCTATTATTGCTGAAGTTAGGGGAAGAGTTAAATTTAAAGATATTATTTTAGGTACAACTCTTAAAGAGGAAATAAATCTTGAAACAGGAAATATTGAAAAGAGAATTACAGATCAGGTTTTTGAGTCTCTTGATCCTAGAATTTTAATTATTAATGATAAAGGCGTTGAGATATCATCTTATGTACTTCCTGGAGATGCTTATCTTCAAGTTGAAGATGGACAAGATATTAATATTGGAGATATTATTGCTAAACTTTCTAAAGGATCTGAGAAAACTCAAGATATAACTGGAGGTCTTCCTAGGGTTAATGATTTATTTGAGACAAGAATTCCAAAGAACTTGACGGAGATGGCCAAGGTAAGTGGAGTTGTTCAGTTTAAGGCAATTCAGAAGGGGAAAAGACTTATTAATATTTTGGATGAATATGGGGTTGAGCATAAACATTATATTCCTGCTGGAAAACATCTTTTAGTTAGAGATGGAGACATTGTAAAAGCTGGAGATATGCTTTGTGATGGAAGAATTAATCCTCATGATGTTCTTGAAATTCTTGGTGGAATTAGTTTGCAAGAGTTTTTGTTGGCTGAAATTCAAGATGTTTATCGAAAGCAAGGTGTAAGCATTAATGATAAACATATTGGAGTTATTATTAAGCAAATGATGAAGAAGGTCAAGATTGTATCTGTAGGCGATACTAATTTTGTTTATAATCAGAAAGTAGATAAGCATACTTTTTATGAGCAAAACAAGAGAGTGATTGAACAGGGAGGTGAGCCTGCAGTTGCTAGTCCAATTCTTATTGGAATAACTAAAGCTTCTCTTAATATAGATTCATTTATATCAGCTGCTTCTTTCCAAGAGACTACTAAAGTTTTAACGGATGCTTCAATTGCAGGTAGGGTTGATGATCTTAAAGGTTTGAAAGAGAATGTTGTCATTGGTCATTTAATTCCTACTGGAACGGGTATGAATTTATATAAAAGAGTAGAAATAAAAGAAAATACAAACGTTGATGTTTAAATTGACAATAAATCATATATTTGTTACAATTTCATTGGTAAAATTAAGAAAAGGGAGCATTAGTAGTGCCTACGATTAATCAATTAATAAGGAAGCCAAGAAAAAGCCAAAAAGAAAAGACAGCATCTCCTGCGCTTCAGAATTGTCCTCAGAGAAGAGGAATTTGTACTCGTGTTATGACAGTTACACCTAAAAAACCTAATTCAGCTTTAAGAAAGGTAGCTCGTGTAAGGCTTTCAAATGGGTTTGAGGTGACTGCTTATATTCCGGGCATTGGACATAATTTACAGGAGCATTCAGTTGTTCTTATTAGAGGAGGGAGAGTTAAAGATTTGCCAGGTGTTAGATACCATATTATTAGAGGTGCTAAAGATGCTTTGGGTGTTAATAATCGTAAGAGAGGGCGTTCTAAATATGGAACCAAGAGACCTAAAGCTTAAAGGGTATTAGTTATGTCAAGAAAGAGTCGAAAAATAAAGAAAAAGATTTCAATAGATGCTAGGTATAGGTCTAGGGTAATTGCTAAGTTTGTTAACAGAATGATGTATGATGGTAAAAAATCAATAAGTGAAGCTATTATTTACAACTCAATTGATATGCTTGCAGAAAAGCTTGATGAGAGTGATAAGGTTGCTGTTTTTAATAAGGCATTAGATAATATTAAGCCTTTAGTGGAAGTTAGAAGCAGGAGAGTTGGTGGTGCTACTTATCAAGTGCCTGTTGAAGTTAGAGAAGAGAGACGTGAAGCTTTGGCAATGAAGTGGATAATTTCAGCTGCTAGAAAATCTAGTGGAAGATCTATGCAAGAAAAGTTAGCTAATGAGCTTGTAAATTCTTACAATTCTACAGGAATTGCTTTTAAAAAGAAGGAAGATACTCATAGAATGGCAGAAGCGAATAGAGCTTTTACACATTATAGATGGTAATAAGACACCTTTTTTAAGAGGTGTCTTTTTTTTGTGTTTATTTTGAATTAGGTGGAGGTTAATTTATGTTGAAAATATTTATTTTGACTTTTTTATGTTTAGGATGTTCAAATCCTAAAAATGAAACTGAATTACCCAATACTGTTTCTGTTATAGTTGATGGTACCTTTGATGATAAGGGTTTTAATGAGAGTTCTTCTAAGGCAATGAGGCAACTTGAAAAAGAGTTTGGTGTGAATATTATTGAAAAAGAGTCTAAGGCTTCTGATTATTTGGGGGATATTGCAGGCTTGGAGGACAGTGGTTCTAGTTTGATATGGGGACTTGGGTTTAAATTTACAGATGTTTTTTTACAAAAAGCGAGAGAGAATGCTAATATTAATTATGCAATCATTGAAGGCTCTTATTCTAAAGATGTAGAATTACCTAAAAATTTGGTTAATGTAAATTTTAGATCTGAAGAAGGAGCCTTTTTGGTAGGGCATATTGCAGCTAAAATGACAAAGACTGGAAAGATAGGCTTTTTAGGTGGAATTGAAGGTGAAATAATTAGTTCATTTAGATATGGATATGAGGCAGGAGCTAAATATACGAATAAGAATGTTAATGTAAATGTACAATATGTGGGAACATTTACTGATCTCTCATTAGGACGTTCAATGGCAAATAAAATGTATAGTGATGGGACTGATATAATATTTACAGCAGCGGGTCTATCAGGACTTGGAGCAATTGAAGTAGCAAAAGAAATGGGAGAGGGATATTATATTATTGGAGTTGACCAAGATCAATCATATCTTGCTCCTAATAATATAATCTTTTCATATGTTAAAAGAGTTGATGTAGTAATATTTGATTTGACAAGGTCTTATTTGGATATTGGTGAATGGAATGGTGGGAATATGTTAGAGTTTGGACTTAAAGACGGAGCTCTTGATTTAATTTTTAATAAGTTGATAAACATAGATCTAGAAGAGGAGGGATATGAGAGTCTATTAAAGATTAAGAACAAAATAGTTAATAATGAGATTAATGTTCCTAGAAATGATATGTCTTATAATGCTTTTATTTCAAAATTTATTTCTTAAAAGAGATACTATAATTTGAGTTACAATATCTTAATTTGTGTGAAAGATATTATTAATTAATCATTTCGTATTTTTATTTCATTTTTGTTAGCTTTTTTGGAGATGCAATAAAAAGAACCTTTAACAAAGGCTGGAAAGATAGGCTTTTAGGTGGAATTGAAGGTGAAGTAATTAGTTCATTTAGGTATTTAGGTATGGATATGAATCAAGGGCTGATTCTGATCTTTTATTGGGACATTCAAGGCAAGTAAAATGTATAGATGGGATTAGTGTAATATTTCTATAATGGGTCTATCAGGACTTGGAGCAATTGAAGTAGCAAAAGAAATGGGAGAAGGATATTATATTATTGGAGTTGACCAAGATAGATTATATCTTATTCTTATTAATCCCACTGCCTTAAGCAATCAAGGTTATTTTTATCTAAATAATTAGAAGTCACAAAATAAATAGAATCTCCAATATTTTAAAAACTTATGTTAGAAATATTAATTCCTAGAGAAGATGGATTTGATATCGTTAAGGAGTATTCTAGAATTAAATATTAATATTAGTGTTAAAATTAAAAGTTTATAAAATCGAATAAATAGTGATACTATTTTAATTTCAATTAATTTTGATTAATATAGTGAATTTTAATTATTTATAGTTTATAATTTATTATATTATTTTACATTAATTTTTGTTTGAGGAGAGGATTTTTCTTTCTACTATTCATTATAAGCATATTTTATTAAATGTTGTTGCATTAAGATTTAAAAATGTTTTGAATTTGTTTTATTAGGAGAGGATAATATTGTGTAAAAATTTATGTTTTGTTATTTTATCTTCCTTATTATTGATATCATGCACTAAGTCAGAGACATCTTCTTCTTTGTCTTCTGGTAAAAAGGTTATTATGGGAATTGTGGCTGAGACAGATTTTAATGATAAGGGATATTTTCAAAGTGCTTTTGATGGTGCCATGAAAGTAAGGGATGAGTTTGGAATAAAGCTTATAAAAAAAGTTTTAACGCCTTATCCTATTAAAGGCAAAGAAAATATGACAGAGGATGAAGCTTTAACGAAAGATATATATGACCTACAAAAAGAAGGCGCGAATTTTATTTGGATGATTGGGACTCGTTATTCAGATCTTTCAATAAGATTTTCTTATGAAAATCCTAGTATTTTCTATGGAATTATAGATTCTTTTGATTACAGTGCAAGTGAAATTAGAGTGCCTAAAAATTCTTTAGGTGTTAGGTTTAGATCTCAAGAAGGAGCGTTTTTAGCTGGTTATGTTGCTGCTAAGATGAGCAGGCGTAATAAAATTGGGTTTTTAAGTGGGCCTAAGGTTGAATATGTTGAAAATTTTTTAGTTGGATTTAAAGCAGGAGCTTTTTATGCGAATCCTAGGGCAATAGTAATTGCAAAGAGGCTTTTCAATATTTTTGACAAGAGTGCTAGTAAGCTTGTTGCTAAGCATATGTATGTTGATGATGGTGTTGACGTTATTTTCCCTGTAGCAGGGTTTGCTTCTATTGGTGTTTTTGATGCTGTAAAGGAACTTGGCACTGGGCGTTATGTAATAGGAATTAATCAAGATCAATCATATCTTGCTGCTCAAAATGTTATTACTTCTGTAATTAAGGACATAGGGAAGGTAATTTATAATCTTTCATCATATGCTATTAAAAATAAAAGATTTGAAGGGGGGCATGTCATTGAGCAAGGAATTAAGGAAGGTGTCATAGATATTGTTAAGGATCCTAATATTATTGGTGATAAATTGGTTGATGATTTAGTCAAGCTTCAAAATAATATAATTGAAAAGAAAGTTATTGTTCCTTCTACTAAATATGAATTTGATTTATTTAAATCAAAATTATAAACTTTTAATTAGTTTTATTTTAGGGGGAATATAATGGGAGGGTTGTTTTTAATTTTATTCACTTTTTTCTTGTCATGTTCTAATTCTAATAATGTAGGAGTTTTTTCTAAAATTTCTATGTTAATTGATGGTCATTTTGATGATAAATCTTTTAATGAGAGTGCTTGGAGAGGTGCTAAGAAGTTAGGAGAAGATTTTGATATGGAGGTTGTGCTTAAGGAGTCTACTTCAAATTCTTATTTAGCTGATATCGAAGCGTTAAAGGATAATGGTTCAAATTTTATTTGGTTAATTGGATATAAACTTAGTAATGTTTCTATTGGTGTAGCTTTGGAAAATCCGGAGGTAAGGTATGCAATCATTGATCCTGCTTATGAGGATGATGTAGTGTTGCCCAAGAATTTAGCAGCCATAACTTTTAGAACCGAAGAGGCGGCTTTTTTGGTAGGATATATTGCAGCTAAAACATCTAAGACTAGAAAGATAGGCTTTTTAGGTGGAATTGATGGATTAATAGTTAATTCATTTAGATATGGATATGAAGCTGGTGCTAAATATGCAAATAAAGATATTAATATACGAAGTGGATATATTGGAAGTTTTTCTGATACTAAAACTGGACGCTCAATGGCAAGTAAGATGTATAGTGATGGGATTGATGTTATTTATCATGCTGCAGGTTTAGGCGGGTTGGGAGCAATTGAGGTAGCAAAAGAAATGGGAGAAGGATATTATATTATTGGAGTTGATCAAGACCAGTCGTTTCTCGCCCCTGATAATATTATTACATCTTCAATTAAAGATATTGGACAGGTTGTGCATATTTTGACTGCTCATTATTTGAAGACAAATACTTTTGAGGGGGGTAGAGTGTTAAGTTATGGCCTTAAAGAAGGGTTTGTGAGTTTTGTTAAAAACCCTAAAATGATTCCTTTTAAATTAGAACAAGAGTTAGATGATATTTCTGATAAAATAATTAATGGGGAAATTATTGTTCCAAGTAATGAAAAGGAATATAAAGATTTTCTTATTGAATTTCTTTAGTAGATGAATAGTTGTTTCTTATATAATTTTGTTTTAATATTAGCTAAGGCTTAGGAATTATTCCTAAGCTTTTATTTTTTGTGTTATCAGGCTGTTAAATTTTATTTTATTTTGTTGAAAGATTTGTATTTATATAAAGAATAGATATGCGCTAAAAATTTTAGGTTTAACTCCTATTTTATTAATATAATAATGATATAATAAGTAGAAGTTTATTTATATTTGTTTTCAGAGGTTTGAGTATTGAATAAGAGAATATTTCCAAAAATATACTATTATGATCAAGATTTTATTGATATTTATAATAAGAGTCTGTCCTGGATACAGGATAAAATTGTTTTTCCTCAAACTTTAGAGAAGGGCAAAAAAGGGAAAAATTATTATTCTGAAAATCTTGAATTTATAGATCAAGTTCAGGCTTGTCTTTCAAGTTTTTTTCTTGTTTACAGTAACGGAGAATATTCTCCTACATCTACTATTGATAAATTTTACCAACTTCAAGAAGAATCCGGTGCAATTAGGTCTCGTTATGACAATAATAATAAGGCTATTTATGTTGAAGGCAATGATGATGGGATTGGATTGCCGATTTTTGCTTGGGCTGAGTATAATTTATATCATAAAACAGGCAATAAGAGGCGGATTTCTGATGTTTTGCCAATTCTTGACAAATATTATAGATGGATAGAGAAAAAATTTTTAAAAGGTAATGGACTTTATTCAATTGATGTAAATAAAATTTTTTATAAGAATTCTCCCAGAGAAGATGCCTATTATCCAATTGATTTTAATTCATTGCAGGTGCATAGTGCATATTGTATTTCAAAATTGGCAGATATATTAAATGATAAAAATTTGTCACTTGAGTATAAGAAAAGGTTTTTTTCTCTTAAGGCTAAGATTAATTCTTTGATGTGGGATGAAAGTGATGGATTTTATTATGACCTTGACATTCATGAGAACATTATTAGATGTAAAACAATAGTAGGATTTTTGCCTATGCTTTCTGAAATACCAAGTGAAGATAGAATAGAAAGAATGGTTTTCTATTTAAAAAGCGATAAACACTTCGGAACTCCAAACCCTTTTCCTACTCTTTCTGTTGATGATTCTAAATTTAATTTAGATGGAAATGGTTATTATGGTTCTGTTTATACTTATATGAATTTTTTTATTATTAAGGGACTTGAGTATTGTAGGCGTGCAAATATTGCAAGAGAATTTACAATAAGACATTTGTATTATGTATTAGACACCCTCTTGCCTGATAGTAAGATTAAGGGACATGTTTGGGAAGCTTACAAACCAATGAAAGAAGGCCCGGCTTATTTTGATGTTGAGAATAAGATTCTTCCCAAAAAAGATACTATTTGTTATCTTGCTCTCTTTAGTATTAGTTTGATGATAGAAAATATTATTGGCCTTACAATTAGTTTGCCAGATAAAACAGTTTATTGGAATATTCCAGCTCTTGAAGTTATGGGAATAGAGTGTTTATCTCTTAGGAAAAATCAGACCACAATTATTTGCAATAAGGGAAAGAGAGGATGGGAGATAAAAATGGAATCTGAAAAACTTTACTACTTTACAATAAATATATTAAATAAAAAAGAAAAGACACTACCTATACCTTCAGGTAGATGCTCTATGCTTTTAGATAAGTTATAGTTTTAATAAGTTTATTTTTATTATTTATTGAGAGTTAAAATCTTGGGGGGGGGCTTAATATGATAGATATTGTATTTTTAAAAACCTTACTTAAAGAGAAAAGATATTCTGAAATAAAGGAAGAACTTTTAAAGTATGATGCTTTTGATATTAGCGAAACTATGAAAAGACTCAATGGTTCTGATTTAATTTTGCTTTATAGGTTTCTCCCCAAGAAGGTTGCGGTTGAGGCTTTTTCTAATTTTGATCAATTTACAAAAAATAAATTAGCTAATTCTTTTACAAACAAAGAAATAAGTGAAATGATAGATGAATTAAACCTTGACGATGTTATTGATCTTTTAGAGGAAGTCCCTGCAAATGTTGTACAAAGATTTTTAGCAAGTTCTACTGAGGAAAATAGAGAAATTATTAATAAATTTTTATCTTACAGTAACGATTCTGTTGGTTCAATTGTAACAATAGAATATATTGAACTTAAAGATTATTTTTCTGTTAGGGAGGCCCTTGACTATATTAGAAAAGTGGCAAAGACTAAAGAAGATGTATACACTTACTATATTACAGATGAAGAGAAGAGATTGAAGGGTGTTGTTAAAATTGAAGATTTGATGCTATCTAAAGATGATGTTGTTATTTCTTCAATAATGAGAACTAGTGGATTTTATATTGTAAAAGTTAGTGATGAGAAGGAAGAGGTTGCTCTTCTTTTCCAGAATCATGATATTTTAAGTGTTCCTGTTGTTGACAATGAAGGAAGGATGATAGGAATCATCGTTATTGATGATATTCTTGATGTTATTCAGTGTTTAAATACTGAAGATTTTCATATAATGGCTGCAGTTACTCCTTTAGGTAAATCTTATCTTGATACTTCTATTTTTGACATGACAAAAAATAGAATAATTTGGCTCTTGATTCTTATGATATCTTCCACTTTAACAGCCACTATAATTACAAGTTATCAGAATTTGATTTTATCTTTAGTTATCTTAACTAGCTTTATACCACTCTTGATGGACACATCAGGAAATGCAGGCTCGCAAGCTTCTGCATTAATTATTCGTGAACTTGCTCTTGGAACTCTTAAAGTAAAAGATTTTTTTCGTGTTTTATTTAAAGAAGTATGTGTTAGTATTTTAGTTGGTTTAATTCTTGCTAGCATTAACTTTTTGAGAGTTGTATTTTTTGTGATTCCTGAAAATTGTGAAAGGTTTAGAATAGCTTTTGTTGTATCTTCATGTTTGATGATAGGTTTAATGGTGGCAAAAGTATTGGGAGGTCTTTTGCCTATTTTTGCTAAGATTTTGAGAATTGATCCAGCTTTAATGGCGGGCCCTTTAATTACTACTATTGCTGATGTTATTACCTTAATTGCTTATTTTAATATAGCTAGGTTAGTACTCTATAATTATTTTTAAGATTTAGTTATATTTTTAATATTTTAGATTGGAGGAGTTTTGAGGGATTGCATTTTTTGTAAAATAGTAAGAGGTGAAATGCCTTGTTATAAGGTTTATGAGGATGATTTGGTGCTTGCTTTTCTTGATATTAATCCTTTAAATATTGGCCATACTCTTGTTATGCCTAAGCAACATAGCAATGATGCTTTAGTTATGAGTGATGATCTTAATGGTCAAATATTGAGAGTGTGTAAAAAAATAGCTCTTTCTTTAAAAAAGTTGAGCTCATGTATTTGTGATGGAGTGAATATTTATACTTCAATTGGGCGTGAAGCTGGACAAATTATTTTTCATACTCATTTTCATGTAATTCCAAGATTTGAGGGCGATAATTTTGGTTTTAGCAGAGGTTCTAATTTTAATCTCTTAGAAGATGATTTTTTGGATTTGTCTGAAAAAATAATGCGAAATTTTTAATTTTAAAAGAAGGCATTGAGATATAATTAAATTTTTTTATGCATTAGTTGCTTTTATGCTGATTATGTTTAAACTTTGTGCTTTTCCCTTCAGAGGTACTAATATTTATTGTGATGTTAGGGTGTGTGTTGATAATTTTTTCTTTTTTTGGTTTTTGATTCCGGTCTTGTTATTTCAAAGAATATAGCTTTTGGTGGAAAAGTTTCTTTTTATTTAGATTTTTATTTTGATAAAAATCTAAATATGCATCTTATGTTAGTGAATTCGTGTTTATGTTGATATGAGTTCATGACATAAAAGAGCAAATAAGATCTTCTGGTAATTTTGAGCTTCATGATCTTTCAGTATCAATTAGAGTTTATCTTAATTATTTATTTGTTCCTGATATAGCGATATTTAGTTTGAATATTTTTCGGTTTTAAGATAGTATGCATGGATTTTCAGAGTTAACTTACATTTTTAGACTATATAGTAAGTGAGAACCCTGTGATTATAGGATTTGATATAGGTACAAGAATTAATTTTGGTTTTATTTCTTAGAATATATAATTTCCCGATCTTTTATAATAGATCTTTTCTTTTTGAACCAACGCATAGAGTACCTTTAGATTTTATTTATTAGTATAATGTGTCGTTTGTTAATTCTTATAATATACTTTTTATTTTTATGGTCTGCGGTAAACATTATGATGGATATATTAAATTTTCTTTATTGATATTTGTTAGTATTTTTAAATATTGCTTAGATTCATATTTTGCCATGTCAATATTGTGATCTTGATAATTCCCGCATTCATTTTCAGTTGCACCTACTTCTGTAAGGTGTCCTTGAAAATTTGTTATCTCAATGAAAAGCCAAGATATTAAGCTAATAAGATCTTTACTTTCATAATCTCCTAAAAGGATTAGGTAAAATCCAGTTCTGCATCCCATTGGGCCAAAATATAGTGTTTTATCTTTCCATTCTTTATGGTTCCTTATTAACATTGCACCTATGTGTTCAATAGTGTGCATTTCTGCATTGTTTATTACAGGCTCCCTATTGGGTGCTTTCATTCTAATGTCCACAGTAGTAAATGTTATATTTGAAAAAACATCTTTTCTTGAGACATATATGCCAGGATTTAGTTTTGTGTGATCAACTGTAAAGCTTGGTATTTTATTCATGTCTTAAATTCCTCTTTAATTTTGTCTACAAAGTCTAACTTTTCCCACTCTAACTCATTTTTTCCAAAGTGTCCGTATGTTGATGTTTTAGAGTAAATAGGTTCCCTCAATTTTAATTTTTTAATTATACCATCTGGAGTTAGGTCAAAATTATTTATGATAAAATTTAATATTTTGTTTTCATAATTCTCATCATTTATTCCTGTAGTTATTTTAACAGATACTGGATTAGAAATTCCAATAGCATAAGCAAGTTGTATTTCAAATTCTTTGGAAATGCCAGCTGCTACCATATTCTTAGCAATGTATCTTGCCATATAGGCAGCTGAGCGATCAACCTTAGTAGCATCTTTTCCGCTATAAGCACCACCACCATGTCTTGCAAATCCTCCATAGCTGTCAGCTATAATCTTTCTTCCTGTAAGTCCTGTATCGCCTGTTGGTCCACCAATGACAAAGTTTCCAGAAGGATTAATATAATATTTAATATTAGGGTCAAGCATTGATTTATTTTTTAGTGTAGGTTTTATAATCTTTTCAATTATTGTTTTACTTATTAGACCTTGAGAGATATCAGGATCATGTTGGTGAGATACAACAATACTGCTTATTCTAGTAGGAGTTTTATTAGAATTATATTCAATAGTAACTTGTGATTTTGCATCAGGGCGTAGCCATTTAATTTCTCCTGTTTTTCTAAATTTGCTAGCTTTTTGCAGAATTAAGTTAGCTAATTCATAAGCTATGGGTAAGAAATTTTCGGTTTCATTGCATGCATAACCAAATATTATTCCTTGATCTCCTGCTCCCGTGACCTTTGTATCTTTTCTTTCAACTGCATTTGAAATATCTATTGATTGATATCCAATAGCATCAATTATTGTAACAGATTTATAATCAAGTCCATATTCTATGTTTGTATATCCAATATTTTTAATTATTCGTCTAGCAACTTCCTTTATATCTATGTCTTTTTTTGATATACTATTTATTTCTCCTGCAATAACTACTAAATTTTGTGAAATTAATGTTTCACAAGCAACTTTTGCCATTTTGTCTTTTTTTAACATTTCATCAAGTATTGCATCTGATATTTGATCTGCAATCTTGTCGGGATGTCCCTCAGACACGGCTTCAGAAGTTGATGTCTGGTTGTTTTTATTTATCATTTTTTCCTTTTTCTATTAGTTCAATAAGTTCCTTTACCATTCTAGCTGAATTCATTGACGCGATTTTTAGGAACTTATTGAAATCTATGTGATTATCTTTAATGTTTGGCAAGTCAGATACAGAACGTGTAATGATAAAAGGTATTTTAAATGTGTGTGCAACTTGTGCAATAGCAGCCCCCTCCATTTCTACTGCTAAAGCATCTGGAAAATTACCCTTAATTATTTCTAATTGTTTTTTGTTTCCAATAAATTGGTCTCCTGTAAGTATTAATCCAATATGAACATTAATTTCTGTTATTTTGTTCTCTATGGCTTTAACTGCTTTTTTTAATAATTCTTTATCTGCTTTAAATTTTTGAGGCAATCCTGGGACTTGTCCTATTTTATGTCCAAATTTAGTTAAGTCAAAATCATGAAATGCCATTTCTGATGATATTATTATATCTTGAATTTTAAGATTAGAATCATCTTTTATTCCACCAGCAGTTCCTGAGTTGATTATGTGAGTTATTTTATATTTTGATATGATATAGCTAGTCCAACAGGTAGCATTTACTTTGCCAATTCCAGTAGTTAAAGAAATTACTTCATGTCCTGAAATTTCTCCTTTCTGAACTTTCTTCTCGCCTATGCAGTCGTTTAATATAATTTCTCTTCTTTTTTCAATTATTTTATTTATTTCTACTGCTTCTTCATCCATTGCAGATACTATTAAAATCATATTTTCTCCTTTTTATATTTCTTTTAAAGAATATTTTTTTAAAAGAAATTCTATCTCATTTTGTCCAAGTATTTTTTTAATTCCCGTTTCTGTTTTAGGTATTGACTTGATATTGTCTTGGATTTCATTAGGAGGTATGACTTTACCGTTTTTTATTATATATTTTATGTAAGGATAATTAAGATTTTCTTCATTTACCTTTATTATTTTAGCAATTGATTTATCGTTGAGTTCCACGATAAAGTCTAGCGGGCATTGAGAGAGTACTTTGATAATTAATTTTAAAACTCTTTTATCAAATTTTTTATCTGCATCTTGTATTAGCTCTATAAGAGATGCACCGGAATTTAAAGATTTTTTATATGTTTTATCTAAAATAATTGCACTATATGCACTAGCAGCACCAATTATATTTGATTCAATGCTAATGTTTTCGCTTTTAAGTTTTTTGGGATAGCCAGATCCATCTAAGTTTTCTTTATGATTAAGCAATGTTGAGCAGATAGAGTTAGAAAAATCAGTTGCTGATACAATTTTATAACCAAGAATAGGATATTTCTTGATTAATTCAAACTCTTTATCGCTTAATTTTTCTTGCTTTTCACTTATTTTTAAAGGAATAAATAAAAATCCTATTTTGTGAAGGAGTGCTACTGTACATAATTCAACTGTCTTATGGTTATTTAAATTCATCTCATGTCCAAGTGCTACTGTTAATATTGCAGTATTTATTGAGTGTACGATATGATAGTCGGATAAAAATTTGGGTATTTTTATATATCTTATAAATGTTTTTTGATTTTTTTTATAAAATTCTATTACTTTTTTTGCAGTTGGTAAAATATCTTGATAATAAATTTTTTTATTTTTTTTACAAGTTTCATATATTTCTTCCAAGTTACTTACTAATATATGATAGTTTGAAATAGATTCCTTGTCATATTCTGAGGTGTTCAGTATATTTCCTTTATTCACTAAGGAATCATTAAAGAAGTTCATTTTTATATTAAGCTCGCCTCTTAAACCCCATTTTTCTATTAGCTCAATGTTTTTAGGTTTGACAAGAGAATTTTCGGGCCATACTAAAAAATCCTTATCTATTATATAAGAGAAGACTTTTATATCTTTTGCCAACTCATCAAGGCTTTGCATCTTTCCCCTTAAGGTTAAACTTGTTAATAAACATGTATAACACATTATTTATTAATTGTCTATCTATTTAGTATAATATAATTGTATATCTCAATTTTACAGTTTAACTTATTTTAAAAGAGATTTTTGATGGTAAATATAATACTTTTTATTTTTAATGTAATGTTCGTTGGATTTTTTTTGTGTTTAGTTTTTTTTCTAGAAATTTTAAAATATTCGAATGTACTAGAATTTGTTTTATTTAGTTCTTATTTTATTTTAGGGTTTATTTTATTTTTAATTGCATTTAATATTTTTTATTCTAAATTGCTTTATTCAAGATTATATTTTGTATTTAATGGGATAGATAATACTTATATTTTCTTGAAGCTTAAGATAATACGAAGAAAACTTAAGAGTGTATTTGATATTTCTCTTTTGTTAAAGATAATTTTAATTAAACAAGATAAAAAAAGTCTTGATGAAGTTTATTTTTATTTAAAAGATAATAATATTAGCAATAAAACGATTGTAGAACTTTATTCTGTGCTTATTAGTTTTAGAGAAAAAGAGAAGGCATCTAGTTTAATTTTAAAGTATGCGAAAAGTAAGGATAGATGGATAAAGTATTGCGTAGCGCTTAGTATGATTTCCTTTGAAGAATATGAAAAACTAGGTAAAATAATATTTTTTTTAAAAAAATATTTTTTGAGAGAACCTATTTTTACAATTTATTATTTTTATATATTAAAAAAGTCTAATGTGGTATCTTATTTAATTGAGACCAGTAAATTTAGAATTAGAGATAAATATTTTAAATATAAAGATAAGCTTAATATTAAACATACAAAACTACTGGGCTCAAATTTATTTTTTGTAGTTTTTTATTACATTTATGATAGCTCAAAAAAAGATATTTTTTATTAAGAGAGGATAGGTTTTGAATGTAAGAGTTAGATATGCACCTTCACCAACCGGTTTCCAACATATTGGAGGAATTAGAACGGCTTTATTTAATTATTTCTTTGCTAAGTCTTGTGGTGGTAAATTTTTGCTTAGAATAGAAGATACAGATCAGACCAGATATTTTAAAGAAGCTGAAGATGACCTTTATCGAAGTTTGGAGTGGCTTGGAATTGATTTTGATGAGGGACCCACTTGTGGTGGGCCTTATGAACCTTATGTTCAGTCAAAGAGAATTGATATATATAATGAATATGCTAAAAAATTAGTTGAATCGGGAAATGCTTATTATTGTTATTGCACTCCGAAGAGGCTAGAAAGAATTAGAAAGATTCAAACTGTTAATAAGATGGCAACAGGATATGACAGGCATTGTAGAAATTTAAACGATAATGAGGTTAGGAATGCTTTGTGTGAAGGAATAAGTCCTGTTATTAGATTTAAAGTGCCCCTTGAAGGTGAAACTAGTTTTGACGATATTTTGCTTGACAAGGTAACATGGTTGAATAAAAATATTAATCCTGACCCTATTATCCTTAAGTCTGATGGACTACCTACTTATCATCTTGCAAATGTTATTGATGATTATTTAATGAAAATTTCTCATGTTTTAAGGGCTCAGGAATGGATTTCTTCAGGTCCTTTACATATTCTACTTTATAATGCCTTTGGTTGGACTCCTCCCATTTATTGTCATCTTCCAATGGTTATGGGTAATGATGGTCAAAAATTGAGCAAAAGACATGGTGCAACAGCTTTAAGACAGTTTATTGATGATGGGTACTTACCAGATGCTATTATTAATTATATTGCATTGCTTGGTTGGTCTTATAATGATAAGAAAGAATTTTTTACAAAGGATGAACTTCAAAAATTGTTCTATCTTAATAAGATAAATAAATCTCCTGCTATTTTTGATTATCATAAATTAGATTTTTTTAATAGTTATTACATTAGAAAAAAAGAAAATGAGGAATTGGCTAAACTTTTAATTCCTTTCTTGCAAAGAGCTTGCTATATTAAAGAAGATATTAAATATGAAGATAAGGAGAAATTAGTACTTTTAATTCCCCTCATAAAAACAAGAATTAGAAAGCTTAGCGAAGCTATAAATATGCTTAAGTTTTTTTATGAGGATATTAAAACATGGAATTTAGATGAGTTTTTATTTAAAAATAAAACAATAGGTGATATTTATTTGATTTTAGATAAGATTAAGCCAATATTAGAAGGATTTGAAGAAAGATCATTGCTTGAAAACGAAAAAGTGTTTAATGATTTTGCTAATGAAAATAATCTAAAAATAGGAGAAGTCCTTCTTCCAATTAGGGTTGCAGTTCTTGGAAGTAAGGTATCACCTCCTCTTTTTGATTCTTTAAAATTACTAGGAAAAGATAAAGTTTTTGATAGAATAAACTTAGCACAAGAATTTTTGAAGAGACATGAATAATAAAAATAATATTATTTTAAGGATATTGCTATGACAAGAATAGGAGATATTATTTCACTTGCTAAGAGAAAGGGTTTTATATTTCAATCATCAGAAATTTATGGAGGCCTTTCAGGGGCATGGGATTATGGTCCTTTGGGCATTGAGCTTAAAAATAACATACAAAAAGAGTGGTGGAAAAGTATAGTTTATTTGCATGAAAATGTGGTGGGATTGGATAGTTCTATTTTTATGAGGCCTGAAGTTTGGAAAGCCTCGGGACATGTTGATAATTTTTCAGACTCTTTAGTTGATTGTAGAGATTGTAAAAATAGATTTAGAGTAGATTTTATTGATATATATAGGGATTGTCCTGGCTGTGGTGCAGTGAGTTCTTTTACAGATCCTAAAAATTTTAATCTAATGTTTAAAACTAGCATAGGGGCTACAAAAGAGAGCTCAAATGAAATTTATTTAAGGCCAGAGACAGCTCAGGGTATTTTTGTTAATTTTCGCAATGTATTGGACTCTACAAGACTTAAAATACCTTTCGGAATAGCTCAAGTTGGTAAAGCATTTAGGAATGAAATAATAACAAAAAACTTTATCTTTAGAACTTGTGAATTTGAGCAAATGGAGATGCAGTTTTTTGTACATCCAAATCAAATGGATGATTGGTATTCTTATTGGAAGCAAAATAGAATGAATTTTTTTATAGAAACTCTTGGGATAAATTCAGATAGTCTTAGGTTTAAAGAACATGACTTAGATGAACTTGCTCATTATGCTAAAGCAGCTGTTGATATTGAATATAAATTTCCATTTGATTTCCAGGAAATTGAGGGAATACATAATAGAGGCAATTATGATTTAACTCAACATGCTAAATTTTGTGATAAGCCTAAGGTATTTGAATACCATGATTTAATAAATGGTGAAAAATATATTCCTTATGTTATTGAGACATCTCTCGGGCTTACAAGGAGTGTTTTAATGACTCTTTGTGATGCATATGTAAGTGAAGAACTTGAGAGCGGCGATAAACGAGTATTTCTTCGCTTACATCCTAATCTTGCTCCTTATAAAGTTGCCATACTTCCTCTTGTAAAAAAGGATGGACTTGATGATCTTGCTAGAAGAGTATTTATGGAGCTTAGTGATGATTTTTATATGTTTTATGACGATAGTGGTACAATAGGAAAAAGATATAGACGTCAGGATGAAATTGGAACACCTTATTGTGTGACAGTAGATTATGGCACTATGGAAAATAGAACGGTTACTCTAAGAGAAAGAGATTGTATGACTCAAGTAAGAATTTCACTTAATGAGTTATATTCGTATATTAGGACTGAAATGCTAAACTACAGGGGGGGGGGAGTTTCAAATAGATGAATCTTGCCTTAGAAATTTTAAAGAAGCGAGGATTCTTAAAACAGTGTACAAATTTAAGAGCTTTAAGTGAATTGATGAATAGGGAGAAGATAGTTTTTTATGTGGGAGTTGATGCTACTTTTAGCTCTCTTCATATTGGACACTTAATTCCTTTTATGGGAATGGTACATCTTCAAAGGCAGGGTCATATTCCAATTGCTTTAATTGGTGGTGGTACTACAAAGGTAGGTGATCCTTCTGGAAAGGATGAGATGAGAAAAATTCTATCAAAAGATGATATAGAAAAAAATGTTAATGCAATAAAGAAGCAGTTATTAAGGATAGTAGATTTTAGTAGTGGATATGTTCTTGATAATGCGGAGTGGATTGATAACATCAATTATATTCAATTTTTAAGGAATATTGGAATTCATTTTTCTGTTAATCGTATGTTAGGGTTTGAGACTTATAAGAGAAGATTAGATACTGGACTTTCTTTTATTGAATTTAATTATCAGCTTTTGCAATCTTATGATTTTTATATGCTCAATAGAATTAGAAATTGTAGTCTTCAAATTGGAGGGGACGATCAGTGGGGTAATATTTTGTCTGGAATTGATTTAGTAAGAAGAAAAACTGAGAAAGAGGTTTTTGGTCTTACATTTCCTCTTGTTACAAGAAGTGATGGTAAGAAAATGGGAAAATCAGAAAAGGGAGCTGTTTATCTTGATTCTGAAATTTATAGTGTTTATGATTTTTATCAATATTTTAGGAATATTCCTGATTTAGATGTTAAGAGGTTTTTGTATCTATTTACTTTTTTAGAGGAAGATGAGATTGAGAATGTTTCAAGTTTTGAAGGGAGTTTATTAAACAGGGCAAAGGAAACTTTAGCTTTTGAAATAACAAAAATTGTTCATGGGAAGGAGTTAGCCTTAAAGGCTGCCGATGCTGCTTCAGCTGCCTTTAATGGGAAGGGCAAGAGAGCCAACATTCCTTTTTTTGAGTTAAAATTAGCTAATTTGGTGGATAGAATTTTATTGATTGATTTAATGGTTATTTCAAAAGTTGTATCTAGTAAGTCAGAAGCTAGAAGATTGATTAACTCGGGAGGGGTTTATGTAGATAAAGTAAGAATAGGAGATCAAAATTATCACATTACTAAGAATAATTTTACTAATGGTGAGTTTGAACTCAGAGTTGGTAAGAAAAAAATTTTAAGAATTGTTTTATAGTTGGGGTTTTGTGTATAACAGAAGAGCTTTAAATAATTTATTCTTTAAATCATTTCTGTTTTTTATGGAACGTCAACATGCTGTCTTTACAGAAGAACATGTTTTTCATAGTTTAATTAATGATGATAAGATTAAAGAATTGCTTGAATTATGTACTCTCGATTTTTACAATCTTGAAAAGATATTAGAAGAGTTTTTCGAGAAACTTCCCTTAAGAAATTCTAATATTTTAGATTATGCTTTTAAGATAAATGATTTATATCAGGAGATAATTGATACAATTTTTTATTATAAAAAACCATATAAAATACAGGAAAAAGATTTATTATGGGTATTGATTAGAAAAAGACAAAATACAATTTTAGATGCTTTGCTGAAATCGGGTTTTAATTTGTCTATCTTTGATAAGATGATTGAGGTTTATGATTATTTGGGTTCAGACTTAAAATTAGGATTAGTTGACAGTAAAAGAGATGTCTCTGATCATGTACCTGATGAAGAGGTAGATAAAAATGGAGGGTTTGATATTTTTGAGGAAGATCATTTTAGATTGGAAAGCAGTAATGATTCATTAGACGACAATAGTTTTGTTAAGGAATTTCTAGTAAATGTTATTGATAGTTTAGATCCAAATTTAGAGAAAAATCCCTTGATTGGACGAGAGAAAGAATTAAATAAGTTGATTCAAGTAATGCTACGCAAGTATAAAAGTAATCCAATCTTGTTTGGAGAGCCTGGTGTTGGGAAAACAATATTAATTCAAGGACTTGCTTATATTATAAAAAAAGGTAGGGTACCTCAGGAATTAAAAGGATATGAGGTTTATTCTCTTGATATTGGTAAGCTTATATCTGGAACTAGATATAGAGGAGATCTTGAGGCTAGAGTAAATAAAGTTTTAGATTTTTTGTATTTACAAAAGCAGGTAATTCTATTTATAGATGAAATTCATATGATAGTTGGAGCTGGCGCAACATCTTTTAGTAGTATAGATATTTCAAATTTATTGAAACCTATTTTGACTTTAGGTAAAGTGAAATTTATAGGTGCTACTACGGAATATGAATATAAAAAATTCTTCTTAAGAGATAAAGCTTTAGTAAGAAGGTTTCATAGTATAGAACTTAAGGAACCAGGAATTGAAGACACCTATCTTATGTTGAAAGGAGCTAAGGGACAGTATGAAAAACATCATAATGTAAAGTATACAGATGAGGCGATACGGGCTTCTGTTTCTATGTCTTGTAAATATATTAAAGATAGATTTCTTCCAGATAAGGCATTTGATTTATTGGATGAGCTTGGGGCTAAGTTTAAGCTTGAGGGTAGTCAAAAAATAATCACTGAAAATGATGTTAAAGATTTTTTTAAATCTATGGTTGGAATAAGTATTTTTAATTTTGATGAACAAGATGACAATTTGCTTGTCAATCTTGAACATAAAATAAGAGATAACATTATAATTGATGAAGATGTTTTATCTGATTTGATATTAAACATAAAACTTTTAAGGATTAAATTTCTGCTAAAAAAGAATACTTTTGGTCTTTTTGTTTTTATGAGCTCTTCTGATTTTGATAAAAATAAACTTTTATGTCTTTTATCAGAAGAACTTAAAATGCCTAAGTTTACTTTAGTTATGAGTGAGTATGGTGATTTTGATGGTATTAATAGGCTAATAGGTCCTATGTATTTTCCTGATTCTTATGATGAACCTACTAAGTTTTTTAAGTTTTTAAGTAGGTCTTCAAATTCAATTATTTTTCTACCAGATTTTGATAAAGCGCATAAAAGAGTTATAAATTTTTTTTTGGAAGGATTTAATATAGGAAAATTTTGTGATAGTTTTGGTAGAAGTGTTAGTTTGTCAGATAGCATAATAATAATAGATATTAACATTGATCAGAGAGAATTTAACAGTATTGGATTTAAAAATGAGGCAATAAGCAGTAGGAATATGCTAGAGAAGAGGTTTTCTAGTCAGTTTTTGGATTTGATAGATCATATTTTTGCATTCAGACCTGTGGATGAAGGTGACTTTGAGAAAGTTATTAAGAAAGAGATTAATAATTTTATTAAAATATTAAAAGAAAAGGATATTGATATTTTTTTTGAGGAAGATATTGTAGCTTATTTTAAGAGTAAGACATATGGAAGTGGGTTTGGTATTAAAAGTGCAGGGAAGATTATAATTAGAGAAATAGGAAGCTTGTTAATTAATGAAATGATTTTTAAAAAAATTAAAAAAAATAATAAAATTAGAATTTATTTAGAGGGTATTATGAAATATGAATTATTATGAATGTATAGGAGCTATATATGAAGATATCGATAATTGGTGCAGGTGCTTGGGGGACAGCTATTGCTAAGGTGTTGGCTGAGAAGGGTGAAGATGATGTTTTATTATGGTCTTTTGAAGAAGATATTAAAGATAGTATTAATAATGAGCATGAAAATGTTAGATATTTAAAGGGAATTAAATTGCCATATAATTTGGTTGCAACTTCTGATTTAAGTTATGCTGTGAGTTTAGCTGATTATGTTTTTGTTGCAACTCCTTCACTTTATACTTTGGGAATTTTTAAGAATTTAAATAGTATTATTACTGATAAAAAGCCTGGGATAGCAATACTTACTAAGGGTTTTATAACTTTTGGGAGAAAACCTTGTCCTATTGTAGATGTAGCAGAGAATATTTTGAGTGATTATAAGGGTAAGATTACTTATATTGCGGGGCCCAGTCATGCTGAGGAAGTTGGCCTTGGTATAATTACAGGACTTATGGTTGCTAGTAAAAGCAGATATCAAGCGACTAGGTTTATGGATTTGTTTGCTAATACTTCCATTTCTGTTTTTTATAGTGATGATGTTTTGGGTATCCAGATAGCATCAGCTTTGAAAAATATATTTGCAATTGCATTTGGGATTTTGGATGAGTATAAGAATAAAAAATCAAATTTGATAGGAAATAACACAGAATCTTTTTTATTTTCAGTTTCTTTAAATGATATGAAAAACATTGCGTTTAAGGTTGGTGACTGTAGTGAGAAGACATTTTTGTTTTTAGCTGGTTCTGGGGATTTGGATGTTACTTGTCGAAGTATTTTTGGAAGAAATAGAAGATTTGGCCGTGAACTTGTTAGCAATAGTATTTTAAATAGTTTTGAAGGCATAGATGATTTAATAAGTAATATACATAAAATTGGTTATATTCCAGAGGGCGTAATTGCTGCTAGGGAAGTTTTTTTGCTTTTAGAGAATGATTTAGATTCTCAAGGTTTAGCAGGTGTTGTTTATAAAATATTGAATAAGGAAACAAATCCTGAATCTGTTATTGAATACATAATAAATTTTAAATATTAGGCCCATTGGGTCCTAATACTTAACTTGTGTGTTTATTCAGCATATATAAGATGTTGTTGTAAACATCTTCAATTATTTCAAAATTCATTACTATTTCTGTGAATTCATTTGATTTAATTGTTCCTATTATATTTTTATCCTTTGTTAAATTTTCTCTCTTAACTAAAGAGTTGCTGTCTACTAGTATTTTGATTCTAGTAACATCTTTATATATTTCTTTGATGTTTACAATACCACCAAAACATTCTATGATATGTTCCGATGTTTTTATTGCTTTTTCATTATTCATATTTATTTATCCTTGAAAGAATGCCTTATATGCCATATAAGAAGTGTGTACATCAAATTTAGAAGTTATTTCAAAGGGCGAGTGCATACTAATTACGCCAGGGCCCATGTCTATTGTTCTTATTCCATAATGAGCTAAAAATTTTGCAACAGTACCCCCTCCTCCTTCTTCTACTTTACCAAGTGTAGCTACTTGCCAAGCTATTTTATTTTTGTTTAGCAAATTTCTAATATAAAAAACAAGTTCAGCATCGGCGTCACTGGCCATATATTTACCTCCATGCCCTGTATATTTCATTATAGGTATTCCATATCCTATTTTAGGTGCATTTTGCTCATCATGTACAGATTTAAATAATGGATTAATTGCCCCACAAACATCAGCAGATATGCTTTTTGAATTCCATAGTACCTTTTGAACAAAAAGATTATTATATTTATTGCCTTCAAGTTTGGATAATATGTCTGAAACAAAGAATTCAAGGTATCTTGAATTTAAACCAGTTGATCCAGTTGATCCAATTTCTTCTTTATCAACCAAGAAACATACGGCAGTTTTGTTTGGAGTTTCTTCTAAGCTTAAAATAGCCTCTAATGAGGTGTAAACACAAACTTTGTCATCTTGACCGTAACCACCAATAAGTGCTCTATCAAGCCCTACATCCTTTGCTTCTCCTGCTGGCACTATTTCTATTTCTGCTGAGACAAAATCTTCTTCTTCTATTTTGTATTTTTTATTTATTAAATCAAGTATAGCAAGCTTTACCTTATCTTTTTCTTTAGTTTCAATAGGTAGACTTCCAATTATTATTTTTAAATTTTCACCTTCAATAATTTCTTCGGATTTTTTGTCTCTTTGTACTTTTTTATCAAGATGTGGCAGTATGTCAGGAATTACAAATACGGGATCATTTTTGTTGTCTCCGATATTAATTTCTATTTTATCTTCGTTTTTTAAAAATACTACTCCTCGTATTGATAGAGGAATAGATAACCATTGATATTTTTTGATTCCTCCATAGTAATTTGTTTTAAGTAATGCAAATTCATTCTCTTCCGAAATTGGTGATGGTTTTGCGTCAAGTCTTGGGGAGTCTGTGTGAGATACAATAAAGTTTATTCCATTCTCAATAGATTCCTTTCCAATAAAAACAATAGCAATATTTTTGTCTCGACATGTGTAAAAGATTTTGTCTCCGGGTTTTAATTCTTTTTTTTCATATGAACAGATAAATCTTTTTTCTTTAGCCTTTTTTATGGAATAATGGATAACTTCTCTTTCAGTTTTGATAGTGCTTAAAAAATTCTTGTATTTTTCTGAAAATTCTAGAATTTTATGCTTTTCTTCTTTTTTTAAAGAAATCCAAGGGTTTTGTTTTTTCATTTAAATTTCTCCTTACTTTTTTATTATAGCAGTTGAATGATACATAAATTTATATAAAACAATTGATTTATCATTATCTTTTAAAGATAATGATAAACTATAGGAGAATATTTATGTACAGAAATTATTTTTTTAAAAATATTTTATTAGTAACTATATTTCTTTTGATGTTGTTAGGGTGTGAATCTAAGAATAAATCAGAAGAGAGTAAGGAACATAATCAACATGATCATTCTGAATCTTTAAGTAGTGGTTCTATTGATGATCATACTTTGGGGCATGTGTTGCATGCAATGGGAATGTCTGATGCTGACAAAGAAGAACGTTCAAAGATAGGAAAAGCTATTAAAGTTATGCATTTTGCAGTTTATGATGAAGGTCTAAGAGAAGTAGATTCAAGTGCAGATGCTAAGTTAACTGTTTACTCATATGAAAACGTATATGTGGCGAAGTCAAATATTGATATTGGTGGTAGTAATCATGATTCTCATATTTTTGTAGGATTAAGTTCGGATATTAAAAAAATTATAGACATGAATTTACATGGAGTTAAAAATGATTCTGCAAGAGAGTTTATAAAGACTTTTAAAGGACTTGATATTATTGATGGTAAAATAAATGTCTCCATTGATAAGAATGATGAAGATGCTAAAAACATATTAGTTACTGTTAACTTTATAACTAGTAATCTTGCAAAAACGGTATTGTCAATGAACTAAATATTGAAATTGGTATGTTTTATTAGTTTTTAACAATAGGCCTTACTAATTATAAAAGGTCTATTGTTGATCCTAAATACCTTAGTAATATACTCTATATTGGTTCTGGTACATGCCATAGAAATCCCTGTCCATAGTCTATTCCAATTTCATTGATTTTTTTAAGTATTTCTTCATTTGATACAAATTCAGCTACTATTTTTATTCTTTTTGTATCAGCAATTTCTTTTATTGATTTTATTATTACAAGATCTGTTTGACTGGAATTTATTACTTTGATAAAAGATCCATCTATTTTTATGATATCTATGGGTAATATTTTAATATATGAGAGTGAGGTGTGGCCGCTTCCAAAGTCGTCAAGTGCTAGTTTGATTCCAAAACTTTTAAGTTCTTTGAAATAGTTGTTAACTAGTTCAAAATTTTCTAAAATTCCAGTTTCTGTTATTTCTAAGCATATGTTTTGAAGTGGTACATGACTTGTAAGAAGTGTTTCTCGTAAGAACATTCTAAAACTTTTAGATTTTAATGAGTGAGGTGAAATGTTGATTGAAAAAATATGTATCCCATTTTTTGCTACGAAATTTGTATATTCTCTTAAGGCTTTAGTAACAACCAGTTGATCTACTTCGACAGTTAGATTATATTTTTCTATTAAACTGAATACTGTGATATTTGGAATAGGAGAACCTGTATGATCAAAAAGTCTTGTTAATATTTCAATTTTAGGTTTTAAATTTTTTTTAAGGGGAGTTATTTTTTGATAGTAGAGAGTGAAAAAGTCGTTTTTTATTGCTTTTACTATATATTCAAATATTTTATTTTGATTTTTGATAAGTATTGTTTCTGGAAGTTCGTCTTTGTATAAAATGGGGAGAGAATCTTTGTATTCAGAAGATATTTTTGTTGCTATTTTTAGTTTTGAAATTGTTACTTCTATGTCTTCTTGTAAATTAGCTTCTATTACTCCTATATTGAATTTAAATATTATTAATCCTTGCTTTTTAAGCTCATTAGAGATAGTTTTCTTAATTTCTTCTGCAATTGCAATTAATCTTTTCTCTCCACCATTTGTGGAAATAATAACTATTAAGTTATTATCTTTTATTCGAAATATGTATTCTGAATAAAATGACATTATTTTAGAAGTTATTTTTTTGAGTATTTTAAAGTCTATATTTGCCCTGTTTCCTTTGTATTCATATTCTGTATTTATGTGTAAGTCTAAGTCAAATAAATACGTATTTTTATAAGAAGATTCAATTTGATTTATTAAAAGATTTTCAAGTTCTTTGATATTATATAAATCTGTTTGTTTATCAATAATTTCAAGATTCTTATCATAGTTTTTATATTTTAAATGAGATATTTCTTTTATTGTTATTAATTTATCAATGTTATTTTGGCCAATTGTGCTAACAAATAGATCTACAATTAATTTTTTATTTTGTTTTACTATTAAAAGGCAGTCAGTTATTAATATGTTCTTGAATTCAGGAATGTCATTTATGGTATAACTTAAATCTATT
This sequence comes from Borrelia sp. A-FGy1, assembly GCF_014084025.1. Classification (NCBI taxonomy): domain Bacteria; kingdom Pseudomonadati; phylum Spirochaetota; class Spirochaetia; order Spirochaetales; family Borreliaceae; genus Borrelia; species Candidatus Borrelia mahuryensis. Next base: position 371,739 of record NZ_CP043682.1, on the reverse strand, counting down.
TTATTTTCCTTTTCTAAATCTATGATATTGATGTCAGTTATTTTATTTGTTTTTCCTCTAGTCTTTATTGGAAGTTCAAGCTCTTTGCTTCCTTTTTCATTGACATATATAATATCATTTTCAATATTTGTAATTATTACAATCTCTTTAATAAGTTCAGCTAAATTTAAGAAAAAATCAAGGTTTGCATTGTTATTATCATGGAAAAACTTTTTTTGACAAATTAAGCTGTGATTAAAGCTTAGTTCGTGAATATCGTTTAATATCTCTATGTAGTTGAATTTGTAAGTTGTTTTTACTCTATTTTTGTTGTTTATTATGATAGAGTAAACTTTATTTATGCTTTGTAAATCATTTGCTATATTGATTGAAAATTCTATAGGTCTTTTGTGGTTATAAATAATAGCAAACTTAATGTTATTTTTTTTGATGTATTCTTTGGAGATGTTTTTTCTAGAGTATGATATATATAATAAGTTGAAAATAGATTGAAGTCTTGCAATCTCTTTATCATTAATTTTTTGTTCAGATATTGCAATTGCATTTGGATATGTATTTTTCATCTTGCTATAAATAAACTTATAGTGATTTTGTTATAAATCTACATTTTTTTGATTTATTTATTTAATTTTTCTGATCTCATCTTGGCCCATAAAAGCCAAATTATTCCGGATAGTATCAAAATTAGAGAAAGTACTTGTCCCATTGATATGTTTAAGAAAGAGAAGTCGAATAGACTCTCAGGTGGGCTATATGTGATAACAAATCCTATTTCTTTATCCGGTTCTCTTAAATATTCAATTAAGAATCTAAAGAAACCATAAAGAATTATATATACTCCAAAAATAAAACCATCATATTTTTTTATTTTTCTAAAGACAAACCATAATAATAAAAAAGATACAATTCCCTCGAAAAATCCTTCAATTAGTTGTGATGGAATCCTTGGTAAGTTAACAAATAAATCATGAGGAGACAGCATAAGCCCAATTGATTCTGCAAATTCTTTTACTCCCTTGTCGCTTGTGTTAAAAGGTACTGCTTTTGGGAATATTATTCCTCCTTTCATTGGTCTTCCGTAAAGCTCTGCATTTGCAAAGTTAGCAAGTCTTCCTAGTATGTATCCTGAAGAAAAAGCAATCGCTCCATAATCTGTTATCTTTATAAAGTATTTTCTCACATTTGTGTTCTTAAGATTAGTATTAATTGTTATTAATAGTGCAATAATTACTCCAAAAAACCCTCCGTGTATTGCCATTCCTCTAAAGCCTGTGAAATTCCAGTGTTTATCAAATGGTAGGAATATTAGCCATGGGTGTGTATAATAAAGACCACTTTTATCATAAATTAATGTAGAGGCTAGCCTACCGCCTATTATTGCTCCTATAACAAGTGAAAACATCATTTTTTCATAATCACTTCTTTTAATATCAATTTTGTCAATTTTTATTTGGTACCAAATGAATTTATAGCAAATCATGATTATTATAATGTAGGAAAGGCTATACCATGTAATTGGAATTCCTTTAATTATTTCAGGGTTTAACCAAGAGGGATAATTTATGTAATTCGGCATTTTTTCTCCTTACTCTTTTTTTAATTGTTTAAATAATTTTTTTTTAAACATCATGTTTTGTTTTCTCAATGTTGAAATTTCCCTTTGTTGGGATTTTATTATGTCGATAATTTCATTATTGTCTATTTTTTTTTCTAATAGCAAGGATTCGAGATATTCATATTTCTCCATGTACTCATCTTGTGCTTCTTTAAATACAAAATTATAGCTTTCATATATATCGTCATCACTTAAAAGTGCTGCATCATTTATTAGGTTTTCAAGTTCAATTAATTTTTTTGCTATTTTTTTAATGCTTTTAGAAGTTAAACTTGTAGGTTTATAGATTGTTATTGGTATTTTATGGTTTAATGCTTGATCAATAATTTCATCTTTATAAATTGAACCTATGCTTTGTAAGTTTATGTTTAGATAATCCTTTGCGGATTTTAGTATTTTTTCTGTTTTTTGAATTTCATCAGGTGTTTTTAACATATTAAAGACTATAAAAGGGCTGAATCGTGAAAAAATTGCTATGAATTTTTCATAATTTTCAGGATCATAATTTTCTATTTTGAGTAATAGGTTGGGTATATATATTTTTTGTAAATTGCTAAAGTCTTTTTTAATATCAGAAATTATTTTGTGTCCTTTTGTGTCTTTTGTAAATATTTTTGATATAATTCTAAAGATTGTGTTTTTTAAAAATAAATAGGCATTCATTGTTGCTGTTATTGTTGGTATTGTTACTATGATTCCACGATTTGACATTAAAAAGAAATCTATTGTATTAAATGCTGTTCCAGCGCCAAGGTCAATTATTAAATAGTCATAGGTGAGAGATTTTAGATTGTTTATTATTCTTCTCTTTTGAAAGTTAACTATATTTGCAAGCTCTGGAATGTCGGAGTCCCCTGCAATAAAACTTAGATTTTTAATTCCAGATTCTATTATTATATTTTTGAATGAAATTTTTGTTTTAAGGAAAGTTCCAATGCTCTTCTTAGGTATGATATTTAGCATAGAATGTAGGTTGGAGCCTCCAAGATCAAGGTCAATAAGCAATACTTTTTTCCCTTCGTTTGCAAGACAAATTGCAACGTTAGTTGAAAAAAGAGATTTCCCAACTCCTCCCTTACCGCTAGCTACAGGTACTATAATCAAACTTTTACTCCGTTAATTTGTCCTTTATTTTGATTAAAACTAGACTTATTGAGTTGAATGTAGCGTAAATTATTATTATTCCTAAAAGATGGAATAGGGATAGTTGATATACATATAAGCGAAGACTATAACCCAATATGAATAACATAACTCCCATTATTATTTGAAAAATTTTTGTTGTTATGATCAAATTGTGAAGAATTTTAAATTTTTCATACAACAAATAATTTATTATTATTATTGTAAGAAATAATTCTGGTGAAAATATAATGAAAGATAGCATAAACTTAATAGAAGAATTACTGACAAATATCGTTTTGTTGATAGCTCCATAAAGTTCCACCAGTATTAATAGGCTTTTAAGTATTTGCATAGCAACAGTGCAATATATAATTTTTATTTTCAAAGTATTTGTCTTTAACATAATCTTAAAGTATTATATTATGAAGATAAAATCAAGTTTTATTTGTGTAGGAATTAATTGGATGAAAAAAAAATTTTTAATATTTGGATGCTTCTTATTAGCTATTAGCATGAGTTTTTTAGTTGTTGTAGAGTCTATCTTTGCACAATCAAATTCTTCTAAAAGTAAATTATCTGTGTCAAATTATGGTCATATGATGACAGAAGCTTTTGATTTTATTAAGAGAAACTATGTTGAACCTGTTAATGATGAAGCTATTTTTGAAGGGGCTTTAAAGGGGATGTTTCAGGCATTGGATGATCCGTATTCTCAATATTTAACAAGAAAAGATTTGGAAGAGATATCAAAGACTACAGAGGGAAATTATGTTGGAATTGGGGTTACTATTACTAAAAAAGATCCTTCTAAAGGAGGTAATCTTGAACCTAGTTTTTCTTATGTTAAAGTTCTTACTCCTTTTGAGGAGGGACCTGCGTATAAGGCTGGCATAAGATCGGGTGATTATATCACAGCAGTTGATGGTAAAAGTGCTTCTTTGATGACGGTAGAACAAGTTGTTGAGCTTTTAAGAGGGAAAGAAGGTACAAAAGTTAAAGTTTCTATTCTAAGAGGTAAAGATTTAAAATTAGAATTTGAACTTGTAAGAGAAAAATTGGACATACAGACTGTTAAATATGATGTTATCAATGAAGAAGTTGGGTATATTAGGATAGTAAGTTTTAACCCAAACACTAATAGTTACTTTAGAAAAGCTTTAGAAAAACTTAAATCTCAGAATATTAAATCTTTGATTTTAGACTTAAGACTTAATACCGGAGGATTTCTGAAGGATGCAATAAAGATAGCCGATGATATTTTGACTGAGGGAGTTATTGTTTCAACAAAGACAAGAGATACTAAAGCTCCTTTTGAATATAAGGCTAGTTCTGAGTTTTTGGTGCCTTTAGATATGAAAATTGTTGCTTTAATTGATAAGCATTCAGCATCAGCATCTGAAGTTTTAGTTGGAGCTTTAAAAGACCATAAGAGAGCTTACATTATAGGTGAAAAATCCTATGGTAAAGGAGTTATACAAAATGTAATCCCTTTCCATACGGGAGGATTTAAGATTACTAATTCAAAATACTATACTCCATCTGGTCAAAGTATACATAATATTGGAATTGAACCTGATTTAGAGATTGTTGTGAAGGATTTTTCCGAGGAAGAAGTAGTAGCATATAAAGAAATTTTTGACAAGGATTTAATAGGGCATTTTTTAGAGGGTAGAAAGACTATTACTGAATATGAAATAGATAATTTTATTGATGTTCTTATTAAGGGACATGATAATTATAATGTGGATAAAGACTTTTTAGGTCAGTATATTCTTACTAAATTTTATCAAGACACAAATCAAGAAGTCCCGATTTATAATTTACATTATGATAAGGCATTAAGAGCTTCTTATGAATATCTTTTAAACGAAACTAAATAGTTGGTCTGTGAAACAAATAGTCTTAGATGATAGCTGTTTATTTGGGAATGATATCGTTATTAACGATAGTAAGATTTGCCATTATCTTTTTCATGTGAGAAGGTTTAAGGTAGGGGATACATTAAATGTTTTGTTGAAAGGAAAAGAAATAAGGTTTGCTAAAATTTTAAGCATGGATAATAAGCTTATTAAGCTTTATACTCTTAAGATAGAGAAAATAAAAAGGCGGCATTTTGAAATAAGTATGTTTATATCTAATCTTAAGGGCAGGAAATTAGATTTATGTTTAAGACAAATTGTTGAAATTGGAGTAGATCATATAAACATTGTTAATGGTGATAATTCTGTTTCTAAGATAGATATTGATGATTTAAATTTTAAAAGATCTAGATTTTTAAAAATAATAGATGAAGCTCTAAAACAAAGTGGCAATGTACATGTTCCTAATATTAATTTTTACGAAAATTTTTTTAGTGTTCCTTATTCATCTTCTGTTAATTATTATGTTGCTCATCAAGATGGTATTTTATTAGGTTGTGGCGATAGCATAAGTACTTTACATAAAATTGGGATTTTAATAGGACCTGAGGGTTGCTTTTCAATAGCAGAAATTAATTTATTTAAGGATTTGGGTTTTAAATTTGTTAGGTTTAATACTTCAATTTTGAGAGCAGATACAGCTATTGTTTATTCACTTATTTGTTTTAAATTGTTATTAGAGGGTAATAATGGCTAATTTAAAAGATATATACTCAAAACCGGATAGGATTTATTTTTTCGGGATGCCAATAGATGTGTTTAAGAATAATGATAAATTAGTGAGTCGATTTGAATATCTTTTGTCCCATCCATATCATTCAATGGTTATTTTTGTTAATTTTAAGACTTTAGTAAAATTTTTGATTTTTAAAAAGTTTAGAAATATTATTAAGGATTCTTCACTTGTCTTTTCAAGTTCCAAGTTGTTGAGGGTTCTTTGCAAGCTTTTTAAAAAAATTGATGTTAGTTGTTATGATTCAAATTCAATTTTGCTTATTTTGATGAGTATACTAGAAAATACATATAAAACATGCTATATTATAGACAAGGATAAAATAATTTCTAAGAAGAATTTTTTAAGATTGAAAGAATCACATAAAGAGATTAATTTTATTGGTTACTATGATTTGAAAGCTGTTAAGAGAAATAGAGAAATGTTTTTTGCAAATATTAACAAACTTACTCCTAGTATGATAATAAGTTTTTGTAGCAATGATTATCTTGAAAATTTGTTTTACGTAAATAAATTTGGTATTAGAACTAATTTAAGTGTGTTTTTATAACTTCTTTTGATTTAAATATTAGTGAAATTTATTATATGAGGTAAAAAGTGGCATTTGTATTAGATCAAGCTGTAGTTTATCCAATGCAGGGAGTGGGTAGGATAAAAAATATTCAAAATAAAGAGTTTAATGGTAAGTTTATTGATTATTATGAAATATACTTTCCCTTTAATGAGATGACTTTTATGGTGCCTGTTGATAGGGCTGATGATCTTGGGATTAGAGCTTTGGTTAGTAGAGAAAAGGTGAAGGAAGTCTTTGATGTTATTAAAGATTTTGAAGGTCAAATAGATCAAAAAAAAATAAAAGATGGTAGTCATGATTTTTATAAGCAAAATGATATACTAAATACCGCTAAATTGTATAAATTCTTATACGCAAAGTCTACTCAGAAAGAATTGCCGTTCTATGAAAAAAGGATTTTAAATGATTTTGAGTTGATTTTGGAGCATGAAATTAGTTTAGCTTTGCAAATTAGTTTTGAAGAAGCTAAACAAAAAATTAAAGATGTTTTATCTGCTAAAAAGTCTTAAAATGTTTATTTTCGACGTATAGGGATTTATGATGCTAAATGCTTTAAAATTTATTTTTTTAGTAACTTGTAGGTTTATTGTTATATTTTTTATTTTGTCTTTTGTCTTTCTTTTTACATTTTATTTGAAATATAAATTTCTATATGTAGATTTTTCTATTTTTAGTTGGGAACTATATTATGATACTTATGTTTATGCATTTCCTTTAGCCCTTGTTATTACTTTTATGAGAATTTCTTATCCTTTTAGTATAGAGGTTTCAAGAATATCTAAAACTTTGTATTTTATTACTTTTATTTTTATATTATCGTTGTCCTACTTTGGATTTAAATCGTCTTCTAATTTTAATTCTATGTTTAATAATCTTCATCAAGCTAGAGACAGAGTTATTAGAGATGGTATAGTGCATTTTTTTGATGGCAAGCTATTATTTTATAGTAATGATGTTAAATTTTTTGGTTTTAAGGGTCTTTTAAAGGTAGAAAAAAACGAGAATAATGACAATGATTTTAATGAATTTTCATATAGTCCATACTTTTCTCAAGTTAATACTATTTATCCTGAGAAAGATGCATTTTTGATACAGAAATTATACAGTAGATTGATTAGCTATGTTTTTAATGATTTGGAAACTTTAAATAATTTTTTTCTGTCTTTAGGAAAGGTTGGTTTGATATTTAACATATTTGGGTTTGGTTTGCTTTTATTTTCATTTTCTTATATTTTTAATCTTGTATTCTCAAGTAATTTTTCTTTATTTCTTTACCCTATTTTTATTATATTATTTTTTAAAGTTTATAATATTTATGCAATTGAGTTTCCTAAAAATTTTAATTTAATTTTGGGAGAGAATGTGATCTCTGATTATATTCCTTTTATTTTTTGTATTCTGACTTTCTTTTCTATTTATTTGTTTGGATTTATATCCGATTGTATTAAGATTAATGAAGGATTTGATAATAATTTGTAGAGTTTATGAAAAGAGAGTTATATTTTTTTATAAGCAATTTTATTATTTATTTATTTTTATTTATTTGTTTAATTTTTTGTTATACATATTTTTTGGGATCAGATTATTTAGAGAAATATAGGTTAGTAGCCACATTTTTTGATACTGTTTTAGGTATTCATCATTATTTTAATGGATTTTTTATTTTTTTTGTTTGTGTTTATTTTATTTTCTTATGTCAGCATGAAACAAGAGTTTATTTAAAAGAATATAGAGGTTATTTATTTAGAAAATTTTATCCATTTGTCTTTTTATTTTTTATAGTAGGAATTGTTGTTTCTCTTATTTTTAATTTTATTTTGCCTTATGCTATTACTCAAAGGAGTGAGTATAGATATAGTTACGAGAGATATAATCTTCTTGAAAATCAGGCAAATGAAATAGTAAATAAAGTAAAGGGCATAGATATAAGCTTATCAACAAATAAGATTTTAGATGTAAATAATTTAATAGAAGCAATGAAAAAGAAAAGGAAGTATTTAGAAGATTTAGTTAGAATATATAATAAAATGAGGCTTATTGATTTTGATAATGATGAACTTTCTATTAATTATTACTTAGTGAAGTCAGAATATAATAGAATGCCTATTTATGATGTTAATTTAGAAAAAATTAAAAAGACTATTAAGACATATTTAATTAGAAGTCTCACTAAAAAAGATTTTCAAGATATTGTTAATGAGCTTATTGATAAGGGCGATTATGCTACAGCTAATTATTTTGCTTATATAGGATTTGCTTCTACTAGAGATGATGATCTTGCTGCTCTTTTAGACTTAACTTTTGAGGCTATTAATGAGAGTAGGAATATTGAGAATGAGAAGAGGCATCTAGTTTTGGAAGAGAAGCAGAAAAATTTTTTATATTTTAATACAGAAAAATTTAGAGATGCATACTATGGATTCTTGAGACTTCATAAATTATTTCCAAACGATAATGAGATTTTAAGTTATAAGAATAAGTCTTTGGAAAAACTTAGAAACGACTATCTTTTCTTTGATGAGATTGAAAAATATTATGAACATCATGGTATAAATGATGTTTTGTTGTTCCAGTCTAACTCTGAGAATGAGACATTCGATTATATTTATATGCAAAAAATTGTAAATGGTATTTCTTATATAAAAATGGTTAAAAATTTTGAGCTCATTAGATTCAATAAAGCAGGTAATATTATATTTCATATTAAAGTTCCATTTGCTACTCTTAAGGGTAATGAGGTTCATCAAAATGTTTTGGATAAGTATAATGAAGATAGTAATATCATTTCCACTAAAATTATTGTGTCGGCTAGAGATTTTGATTTAAGTGAACCTGCTATTATTAGCATTAATAAGGATGTTGATAATTTACATTTATTTTCAAATTCTGGCAGTAATATATTTTTGTCCGTTCCAGGACTTTTGCAAGCTTTTAGTCAAGTTGAAATGCTTAACTTGAGATTAATAAGTATTTTTTCTTTCAGTCTTTTATTATTGATAAATCCAATTTTATTGGTTTTATGGGGGGTTTTATTTATAGGTGTTTCTTCTAAGGTTAGTTTTGAATTTGACTCTAAGTTTATAGTATTTTTAATATGCTTAATGATAGCTATTTTTTCAGTTGTTATTTCGATTTTTATAAATTATTTGTTATTTATTTTAATGTCGATCTTTATTCAAATGTTTATTAATATATACGTGTCTTTTGTTTTGCTTTTATTCCTCTTATTAATTTTTATATTCCATTTAATACGGGTCAATTATAGGTAATCATAATCTTCTAATTTGGGTTTTTCATTATTGATGATAAAAATGATTCATTAATCGCTTGGATTTCTTTTTCTATTTGCTTTTTATTTAGTATATATGAGTTTTGATTTATATAATTTTCATCAATAATAAAAGAAGTAGCTTCTTTTATTATTGATGAAAATTGCAAGTTCAAGCTTTTATAAGATGTAAGTCCACTTATAAAACCAAAATGTTCGTTAAATTTAGTTTTATCTTTAAGTTGAATTAGGGTTTTTTGTGTTTCTTTATCTAGTATCCATTTGATAAATTTTTCTATAGGTTGAGATAACTCTTGAACCCCCATAAAGCTTATGTTGGATACTGTTAATTTTTTGTTTTGATCTGTTAAGTATAAGAAATTGAGTTTATTTTTGATATCTTTATTTAATCTATTATAGTATGTTAGATTACTTAGCCCTGCTATTAAAAGAGTATTTTTTTCAAGTAGTATGTTTTCTAATTTCAAATATTTATATTTTTCTGTAAATTTTTTTTGTAATTTAAGTTCGTTTGCGTCCAAAAATGATTTAAAATAGTTTATTATGTTTAACATTTTTTTCTCATCATGTTCTTGATTATTATTAGCAGAATAAAAGTTTGTTTTGTTTATTGTAGATATTGTGTAAAATAGGCTTTCAGAAATGTAGGGAGAAATGAAGAATTTTTTTTCTCTTTGAAAAATTTTATATGCGCTTTTAATACTTTGTAGATCCATGTATTGTCCTATATTATATTCTTTTTTATATATTAAGATTGGAACATCAAAGCTTAAGGGAATAATTCTATACGTGAATTTATCAGATATATTTTTTAGAATTGTATAATCTGGAGAATAATACTTTTTAATATTTTTAAAATTTTTAATTATATTTATATTATCTATTGTTTTTGATATAACAATTCGAGCATTTTCTTTGTTGATTGCTTCCATGTTAATGTAGTCTTTGTATTTAACTATAAAGCTTGTTTTATTTTCGATATTGAATTGATTTACATAAAATGGAACAATTTTATTGTCGGTTAGTAAGATTATAATATCATTTCTTGAACAACTAAAAATTAAAGTAAAAAATACGATTAAAATTGATTTTTTTATGTACATAAAATTATTTACTTTATTTCCTTTTATTTTACAATAAATTATGTATAATTTTTATAGTTATTTTGATAGTTTTGTTATTTAAATTAATATTAATTTTATAGTTTTAGTGGGAGATTGGTAAATTTGGGTTTGTTTGATTTTTTATTTTCTATTTTTAACAGAGAGCTTACTCCTGAACAGGTGAAGCAGAAAAGGATCAGAGAATTAAAAAATAATTTGAGTAAAATAAGTAATTTTTTTAATATTTCAAAAATACAAGCTTTACCTCAATTTGCTAAATTTATTTATAATCTTTACAAAACTTTTACTTATTTGAAACCTTTTGTTCAAAGATATCGAAATTCAAATAAAATAATTCACTTTGTTGTTGAAAAGTATTTAAATGAAAGTCAAAAAAAGGCTTTGGATTATATTTATTCTTTTTCGGCCAATGATATGCCTAATTTTACTTCAGATATGCCTAAGAATTTGAATAATAATTTGAATTACTTATTTAAAAATGTAACTCAAGAGCAAATTAAGTTAATAGATGAAACTTGTGAAGCTTTGTATGTATTTTTTGATTTGGTCTTGTATCCGTATCATTCTATTATTAAGAATTTTGATGGATTTTTTCCAGAAGATGATTTTGTTTATAAACCAAGATTTAATTCAGTTGGTTGTGGATTGATACTTGATGAGATTAAGGATTTTTTAGAGAATATATATTCTATTGTAGATTTTTCTGTCTGGAAGAACCTATATGATATACTTTTAGAAGTATATGGAGATAAGGGTAATTTCCCTATTAAGCCAAATGCTTGGCTTAAGATAGTAACATCTGTTATTGATATAAATAAGAATAAGGAAATTTTATATCTTGTGAGGTATGTTAGTGGAGATCCTGATTATTTTCCTATATGTAATGGAAAAAAGCCGAAACCTATAGCAAAAACGTTTTTCAATGATCTTGCTAAACATGTTGCAAATGAAATAGAAAAAATTAAGGTTTTTCAAAAAAATAGTAAATCTAAAGTTTTAGCTGAAAAATTGTTTCCTTCAGGTACGCTTTTACATTTAGATAATTATAATGAAGGAATGAGTGTCAAGATTACTTCTAAGATTATGAACACTCCCGGATATATTTATTGTGAGCTTTTAGGTTATTTGAAAACTTATGTGATTAATTTTGTAAAAAGAGATCTTAATGATATGATTAATATACTTATAATTAAGGGACAGTGGAAAGATATGGAGATTTCAAGAGACATGTCTAATGATATGCATTCTTTGATTAATGCTTATTCAAGTCTTGTTGATTTTGATAATAATCTTGGTGATCAGGGAAATTATGGTAATAGAATTAAAGCTCTTTTACATAGGATTTCTGTTGGAGATAAGTCATCAGAAAAATTGTTGTTAAGCATAGTGGCAGATATTAATAAGAAAGCTTCTATATTATTAAATGAGTATTATTCAATAATTTACTCTATGGAACAACGTTTAAAGGATTGTTTAGAGGATTATGCTAAGCCTTCTTCAGAAAGAGAATTGATTTATAATTGGAAGGAGCTTGATATTGAACTTATTAAAACTTATGGAAATAATATAAACTTTGGTAGTATAATTAAAAATATAATAAGTAGTTTAAGGTTATTTTTAAAATTGATGGATTTATACTTGGAGAGAAAACATATAGTTTAGGAGTTTTAGATGGGAAGAGAGTGTGAAATAACAGGAAAAAAGACATTGTTTGGAAATAATGTTCCAAGAAAGGGGCTTGCTAAGAGGAAGGGTGGAGCAGGTCAGCATATTGGCGTTAAGACTAAAAGAACTTTTAAAGTGAATTTAATTAATAAGAAATTTTTTATACCAGAATTGGGGAGAAATATTAATATTAAGGTTTCTGCAAGTGCTTTGAGGAGTATTTCAAAAGTTGGTTTTGATATTTTTTTGAAAAAAAATTCTAAAAAGGTAGAAGACTTTATTTAAATTTTTAATTTATTAATATATTTTCTATTATTAAGTATGCATTATTGTTTTTGATGATTTCATTGTATTTGAATTCAAATCTTTGGAAGAGTTTGTGTGTTATTATAAATGCATTTATATTTTCAGGAAATATTTTATGAGCATTATAATTCTCTAAGATAAGAAAGGTATTTAAGTTATTTTTGACTAAAAGCTCTTTAAGTGTTGAAGCTAGTTTAATAGCTTTGCTTAAGTTTGTAGATTGTGAGATAAAATGAGAAAGGAAAAGAAAGGAATTTTCTTCTCTTTCTGTAAATGGGTTTAAAAATTGACAAAATTCTTTTAATATTTGATATTTAAGCTTGCCTAATATAATTGGAATTATTTTTATATTTTTTGTCATATCTTTGATAAAATTTAACACAATTTCAATTTTATGATCATTTTCTATTATTTTATCTTCTGTGTTTGTAAATTCAAGTTTTTGTATTAGATTCATTATATTTACATTTACGTAAATTTTTGAATTGAATATCTTCCAAGATTTGTGAGTTGAAATATTAATTTGTGAATTTTTTTTTGTTTGCGAGAATATAAAAATATTTTTTGTATTTTTATCTATTATTCTTTGAAATAAGTGAATATGTTGTAAGAAAAACTCATAATTTCCATAACTGACTAAAAGTGCTTTATGAGTTTTTCTTTTGTGCAAGTTTAGTAAATTTGGATTGACTTTTTTATTTGAGTAAAATATGTAATTAACTAAACTATTTCTGGTTTTGTTTATATGTTTCGTCCTTTAATTGCATCTTCTACTGTATTTATTTCCATAAATTCTGTGCCTTTGCTTGCATCTCTGTTTGGGTTTCCGGAAATTATTACTACAGTATCTGAATCTTTGACTATTCCTTGCTTTTTTAGCAGTTCAAGAGAAGTTACTACAAACTCTGTTGTTCTTTTAAAGCTACTATCAACAAGATTAGAATAAACGCCGTAAGATAGAGACAGCTCTCTTGCGATTCTCTCGTTGCTTGTTGTAATAAATAAAGGAACACTTGCTCTATATGTTGCCATTACTCTTGCAGTTCTTCCCTTAAGTGAATCAACGATAATAGCTTTTATGGGCATTATCTTTGTAGAGTCAATTGCACATTTAATAATATAGTTTCTGATAATTCTTTTACTACAAAAAATTTCATTCCTAAATAGCGTTTTTTCTCTATGTTTTTCAACCTCTCTAGCTATTCTAGTCATCATATTAACAGCTTCAACTGGATATTTACCGTAGGCTGTTTCACCAGATAGCATAATAGCATCTGTCCCATTTAGTATGGCATTAGCAACATCAGAAACTTCTGCTCTTGTAGGTCTTGGATTTTCAATCATTGAGTGGAGCATTTGTGTTGCAGTAATTACTGGTACTCCATACTTAATGCAAGTTTTTGTTATTTTAATTTGGGCCAAGGGAACATCTTCAGCAGGTATTTCAACACCCATGTCTCCTCTTGCTACCATGATTCCATATGAAGCTTTTGCTATTTCTTCAATGTTATCAATTCCTTCTTGATTTTCAACTTTAGAAATGATTTTTACGTCAGGATTCCCAGCAGCATTTAATATATCCTTAACGTCTTGAATATCTCTTTCATGTCTTACAAATGAGTGAGCAATAAAATCAATATTTTGTTTTGCTGCAAGTTCAATAAATCCTTTATCTTTTTCAGTTACAGACTTTAGCTTAAGCGGAACTCCTGGTGTATTTATGGATTTTTTATTCTTAATTTGTCCATCGTTTTTAACTTCACAAATTAATCTGTCCGATAGTTTTTCAATTACAACCATTTCAAGATCACCATCGTCAATTAAAATTTTAGAGCCATTTGTAACTTCATTGACAAAGCCATCGTAGTTAGCTTGAAATGAGTTGGGTTCACTAATAGGTGATTTTGATATTATTATCTTGTCTTTAATCTTAACGGAAATAGGTTTTTCGATATTTGTCGTTCTAACTTCTGGGCCTTTTGTATCAATCATTATCGCTATTTTATTTGAAACTTGCCTAACATTATTAATTACTTTTAGAGCATCTTCATGAGATTGATGAGCAGTATTAAGTCTTATTACATTAACACCTGCCTCGTATAAATCTTTTATGTGTTCTGGGTCGCATCTTAGATCAGATATTGTTGCTACTATTTTTGTTAACTTTTTTATCATATAGTTATCCCTCACTATTTAAATTTTATGCTTTTTAAGTTGCAATAACAATATTTTTAATAACTTGTTGCTTTATTTTAAGTTTAAATTATAGTAAAGCATATAGTTATTTTTTGTTTTTAAGTTTTCAAATCATATTGAGATCTAGTTTAATATTTAAAATTTTAATTATTTATAATTATAAGTCTTTTTACCTTTTACTCTTTTTAGGTTCTTAAAATGAGTGTAGTAAAGATTGGCTTTACCTGATTTTCTTGTAGCTTTTGTATAAAAGCGATTAAATTACCAACGTTTAGGAATATTAAAACTTATTTTTATTTTTCTTATGCCTAAAAAAATAGCGTTAATACAATTTCTTTTGTTACCCAATGGTCATTACCTTTGTCCAATTTATTATGAGAGTATCCTATTTTATTTTACGTTATTTTTACAAAGATTTCAAATTCTAGGTGGGGGAGGGGAGCGAGGAGGGATGAAATGAATACCATTAATGTTTCCTTTAGTAAGTTTTGTTTTTAGCTTTTTCATTTTTTTAAAAATTAAATCTTTGCGATCTATGAATTTTGTCTTTATATATTCTTTATAACATTTTTTGTGTAATTTAATTTTATTCTCATAGATTTAAAAATTTTTGCTTCCTTATATGTTTTTAAAGTATTTAAGGGCATTATTTTTAAGTGATAATTTTTTGTCGAGTTATATTTTCATTTCTTCTTTATAATAAATTTTTCCTATTATATTAATATATTAATATTTAAAAATCATTTAGCTTTTTCCTGATAGCCTGATAGATTCAATTTTTTGATCGAATATATTTTCATTACTAAAGAATGTATTCTTTTCCTAAATTTATTTTTCTTTTTCATATTTTTCTGAATTGCTATACATTATGACTTTAAATTTTTTATAACTTACTATAGTACTTTTAAATAAGTTTGGAGTAATAAGGATTCATTATCATAGAGCTATTTTTAATTTTAATTTCTTTTTTATTTATTCTTGTTTTCAATGATTTCTTGGGTTTTAGCTAGAAATTAGCCTGTAATTTTTCTTTTTTGGTCTTTAATTCATAAATAATTTTAAATTTATATCTGTTGCGATTATTTTAAGAGATGGAAGCCATAATTTGATGAATGTAAATATTGTAATTTTATCTTTTTTACTTTAAGAAAAATTATTCTTTCATTGTTTATTTGAAGAATTTCGATTAATCTTCTATTTTGGATTTTTAAAATGAATTTTTAAAGAACTTTTTTTAAAGGTATGTTTATTTCACTGTAATTTGAAGACATTTCTTTTCCTTTAATCTTTTACTAAATTATGTTTATTATTAGTTTGCAAAATGGTATATTTATGAATAGTAAGTTATTAATTTTAATAAGTTATAGTATAGGTATTAGCCATAAATTATGTGATATATTTTGTTATTAAATTAAGTTTAATAAAATAAGAGTTTTGTAATGAAGAGAATAATATTAGTACTTATTATGTATCCCTATGTTATTTTTGCTCAAGTATCTGCTAATCAGTATTTTGAGAATGTTTATTCAAAATATCAAAATGTAGAAGATATGCAGGCTAAAATTAGTCTTAATATAAAGGGATTAAAGCAAACAGGTACTCTGTTATATAAATTTCCAGATAAATTTATTATTAATTTAGATTCTAATAATCAAGTTTTTGTAAGTGATGGAGAACTTTTAACAGTTTATGTTCCATCACTTGCTACTTCTTTTAGACAACAATTAACTAAGGGAAAAACAGGCGGTGGTTTTATGAATGTTTTGGGTACTGAATACAGTGTATCTTATACTAATTCTCCCAATTTAGAATCCCTTGATGAGTCTGGGGGAGGAGGAGCACCTAAGAGTTTTATAAAATTGACTTTTTCAAGACGTCTTTATAAAGGTGCAGCTACGATTGATTCTTTTATGGTTGCTTTTACAGAGAGTGGTTCAATTAGGAGGATTATTGCTTATCCTACGGGTGGTGGTCGAGAAATTGTTATTGATTTTCTGTCTACAAAGTTTAATGTTGGAATTCCTGATAATAGATTTAAATATGATCCACCAAAAACTTCAAACAAAATAGATAATTTTTTATATGATGTTAAAAAAGCTTGAGGTGTTTAACTATGGAAGAAAATGATTTCGTTAAGTTTGGAGATTTTTTAAAAAAAGCTAGGGTTGATAAGGGGCTAACTCTTGAAGGTATATCTGATGAGATTAAAATTTCTATTAAATATCTTAAGGCTCTTGAAGACTCTGATATTGAATTATTTCCAAATGAAGTTTTAGCTGTAGGATTTTTAAGGACCTATAGTGAGTATTTAGATATTAATGTTTGGTACATTTCTTCTCTTTTTAAGGAATATAAAAAGAGGCTTAATGATAGTTATATTGGCATTAAAACTGAGAATAAAAATATTAGTTCAAATTTTGAGAGTGAAGGGAATGTTCAAGGCAAGAGCATAGATATTTCTATGCTAAATTCTACTATAATGATTAAGATGCTAATGATATTGGTTAGTCTTGTAGTATTAATATTTTTTATTTTCAATTTTAATGAAATTAATGCCTATTTGAAAAAAATATTTAAAACAAGCCATGTTGTAAGGAAAAATCCAGAAGTTCATGAAGTTCCTTTTGATAAAGAAACTTTTTGGAATGTTTTACTTGCAGATGGTGATTTTTTATCTTTAATTTATGGCAACACTATCTTAAAGTATAAAGTTTCTTTTAAAAATGATGATTTAGTTATTACAGATAAGTTAAGTAATAGTCAAGATATTTTTAAACTAGGTAAATCTCGAGAAATAGATTTTAATGATAATATAAAAGTGAAGATGATTTATGAGAATTATTCTAGAGAGAGCATTAAGAAGGCTCATGTAAGCTTAGAATCTTTTATTTTAAATGTTGAATATGTGTCTGAAGCTAGTCTTTCTAATAGATTTGAAATTTTGAATTGGGAATTTGAAGTTAATGGCCCTAGGAGTAGGGTGGTTAGTGAATATCCTACCTTATATTCTTCTCAAAATATTGTGAATATTGATTTAATGATTCATTTTTTAAATGATACATTTTTAAGATATGTCGATGAGAATAATCTTTCAGGAAAATCTTTATTTATGTCTAAAGATAATACACTTAATTTAAATTTTAAAAAATCTTTAATATTATTTTTATCAAGACTTTCTGATGTTAATATTACTCTTCAAGGGAAGGATATAACTTCTATTTTAAAAGGGTGGTATGAAAAAGAAATAATGGCACTTCAATTTTTTTGGCTAAAAACTCCTGTGGGATTTGATCTTAAGGTTTCTGAAGTTTATTAAATGGTAGATAGGGTAGAAGATTTCTTTTTTAGTTTAAATTCCTGTCAAAGAGAAATTATTTTAGATAACACTAAGAATCCTATTCTGGTTTTAGCAGGGCCAGGCAGTGGTAAAACCAGAGTTATTACAGCTAAAATAGCTTATTTAATAAAAATTATGGAAATAAGACCAGAAGAAATTCTTGCTTTAACATTCACAAATAAAGTTGCAAAAGAAATGAATATAAGAATAAATCATCTTTTTGATTTTAATAAGTCTTTACATATTCAAACTTTTCATTCTTTTGGTGCTTGGATTTTAAGAATTTATTTTAAAGAATTTGATAAGAATTATGATTCGAATTTTACAATTTGGGATGCTAATGATGTTGTTCGTTTCATTAAACAAATTGGACTTGCATCTTCCATTGAGATTGCAAAACAGGTTTCGTCTTTAATACTTAGAAAAAAAGAAAGTGGATTTTTAAATGATTATTTTGGTATTGAGGAGAAGATTTATAAAGATATTAAAACTTATGAGCAAGAGAAGGCTAGAAACAATGCTTTTGATTTTGCTGATCTTATTCTTAAATCTGCTTTAATGTTAAGAGACTCTGAGGATATAAAGAGACGAATACAGAATAGATTTAGGGCGATTCTTGTGGATGAATATCAAGATACTAATTATTCACAGTTTTTATTTTTAAAAGAACTTTATAATCAAAATATGCATCATTTTATGGTAGTGGGAGACGAGGATCAGTCTATATACTCTTTTAGAGGAGCTAGAGTAGAGAATATTATTGAGTTTGAAAAGGCATTTAATAATGTTACTAGATACTATTTGGTTCAAAATTATCGTTCTACTTTAAGTATTGTTAATGTTGCAAATGATATTATTTCAAAGAATAAAAATAGATATGAAAAAGTAATAGTTACAAAAAATAATATAGGAAAGAAGATGAAATTTTTTATCTTTCAAAATCCTATGGAGGAATCTGAATATTTTTCTGATTTTCTTGCTAAAGATAGACTTGATACAGCAATTCTTTATAGGTTTAATTATCAATCTTTTCAGTTTGAAAAATCTTTTTTGAAGAGGGATATTCAATATAAGGTGCTAGGTTCAATTAGATTTTATGAGAGGGAAGAAATTAAAGATGTAATTTCTTTGCTAAGACTTTTTGTAAATAAAAAGGATAAAGTATCTTTTTTAAGAGTGATAAATAAGCCTTCTAGAGGAATAGGTAAAGCTACTACAGATAAAATAATAGGAATGCTGAATAACAGCGATGTTGATATTGATTTAATATTTGCAAGCAGAAGAGTTTGTCAAACTCTTAAAGGCAAGGCAGTCGATTCTCTTATTACTTTTTTAAATATTTATGATTCATTATATAAGAGAATTGATGGAGATTTTTATATTAATCTATCTGTTTTTATTAGAGATGTTGTGGTTAAATTTGGACTTTGGGATTATTATCAAAAATTTGATAAAGATGAAAAATCTAAAAATATTGATGAACTTATTGGAAGTGGAATTGAGTATTCAGGTGGCTTTGAGGGACTTGTATTATTTTTAGAAAATTCATCTCTTTCGCCTTTAATTCATGGAGATTCTAGTTCTGGTATACTTTTATCTTCAATTCATGGTGTTAAGGGTCTTGAATTTGATAGAGTAATAATATCTGGGCTTGAGAAGGGATTAATACCTGCTGAGATTGAGGAATTAACGGAGGAAAGATTAGAGGAGGAAAGAAGGCTTTTTTATGTTGCTGTTACTAGAGCCAAGTTTGAGCTTATTATTACGTGTAATTTACAGAGATTTTTTGGTGGTATTTTGAGAAATACAGCTATTTCAATCTTTTTTCAGGATATTAAAAGAGATTCTTATGATATTACTTTTATTCCAGAATATTTAAAGAATAATTTTAAATATTTTTTCATAGAGGATAGCTATAAGGACTTTGTTATTGGAGATAGTGTAATTTATAATGGAGAGAATGGAATAGTTGTAGATAAATGGTGTCAAATTGGTGAGCAGTTTATTAAAATTAATCTAAGAAATGGCAAGAAAGTAATTTTAAGTTCATCCTACATTAAAAAAATTTCTAAGGCATAGAGGTAGTGTTTTGAAAGATATTCATTTAGAAAATAGTTTAAAGTTAAGTTTATTGAGCTTAAGTAAAGATGAAGAGCAAAAATTTGTTGAAAAGTTTGAAAAGGTAATTGATATGTTAAATAAAATTTCTGAATTTGATTTAATAGATGATTTTAAACAAAAGGCATGTGATTTATCTAATTTAAGGGATGATAAGGAGTTAGCTTCTTTGACTATTGAATCTATTAAAAAGTTTAGTAATCTATTTTTAGATGGGTATTTCCCATCCCCTAGGGTACTTGAATAGGAGATTGCTTTGAATTTAAGAGATATGAGTTTGATAAAGATTAAGGAATTAATATTAAGTCGTAAGTGTAACATTTATGATATTATCCTTTTATATAAAGAGAGATATGAATCTAATAAAGATATAAATGGGTATATTGAATTTTTCGATGATTCATTGGAGTTAGCAAAAGAATATGATATTCTTTTGGAAAAGGGTGAGGGACAAAATTTACCTTTAATTGGCATTCCTATTGCGGTTAAGGATAATATTGCAATTAAAAATAAGGGATTAACTTGTGCTTCTGAGATTTTACAGGGCTATGTTTCTCCTTATGATGCGACAGTTATAAAGAGATTGAGAGATAATGGTGTTGTTTTTCTTGGTAGAACTAATATGGATGAGTTTGCTATGGGTTCTTCTTGTGAATTTTCTTATTATGGTGCTACTCTTAATCCTTTAAATAGGGAGTATGTTGTTGGGGGTAGCTCTGGTGGCTCTAGTGCAGTTGTTGCGGATAAACAAGCTCCTTTTTCACTAGGGAGTGATACTGGAGGTTCTGTTAGACTTCCTGCTTCTTTTGCTGGTATTATTGGATTTAAACCTTCTTATGGAGGCCTATCGCGTTATGGGCTTGTATCCTATGCGTCTTCTCTTGATCAGATAGGATTTTTTGCTCGTTTTGTTGATGATATAGCTTTAATATTAAAGTATACCTGTGGAATTGATAAAAAGGATGCTACTAGTATAGATATTGATATAAATCCTTATCCATTGTTAAATAAGACTTTGAAGAGTATTAAAGTAGCTACAATCAAAGAGCTTAGTGAAGATTTAATGGACAAAGATGTTGCTCGTGAATTTTCTAATTTTAAAATTGCACTTTCAAGTAAAGGCATTGAAATACATGAGATTTCAATAGGAGAAATTACTTATGTGCTTTCTCTATATTATTCAATAGCACCAGTTGAGGCTGCTTCTAATCTTGCTCGTTACACTGGGCTTCGTTATGGGAAAATAATAAAGGATAATTTAACTTTAAATGATTTTTATCTCAAGCAAAGAAGTTCTTTTTTAAATGAAGAAGTTAAAAGGCGCATTGTTCTTGGTAATTACTTATTATCAGAAGGCTATAATTTAAAGTATTATACAAAGGCTTGTCGCATTATTGAAAATATTATAATCCCTAAATTTAGCAAGCTTTTTAATAATTTTGAATATATTATTATGCCTACTAGTTTTGTAAAGCCTTTTAAAATTGGAGAGATGTGTGATGATCCTATAAAAATGTATTATTCTGATATATGTACTGTAATAGCCAATCTTATTGGTTGTCCTGCAATTTCTATTCCCTTTTCTCAAGATAAAAAAGGATTGCCTATTGGCATGCAGATAATTGGACAAGCTAAAAAAGATTTTGAGCTTTTAAATTTTTCAAAAAATATAATAGAGGAACTGGAATTAGATGGAATATAAATTGATTATTGGGTTAGAAGTTCATGTACAGTTGAGGCTTAAAACAAAGGCTTTTTGTAGTTGTAAAAATGATTTTGGTGGGATTCCAAATTCGCGTACTTGTCCTACATGTCTTGGATTACCTGGAGCATTGCCTACGGTTAATAAAGAATTAATTAATAGTGCAATTTTGGCTGGCCATGCTACACATTCTAAAATCCGGAATATTGTTAAGTTTGATAGAAAGCATTATTCTTATCCTGACTTACCTAAGGGTTACCAAATATCTCAAAATGATGAACCAATATGTGAGAATGGATTTATTCTTATTAAAGGTTTTTCAGGATTTAAAAAAATTAATATTGTTAGGATACATATGGAAGAGGATTCTGGTAAGAGTTTACACTTACTTGGGAGTGATAATAGAAGTTATATTGATTTTAATCGTTCAGGTGCTCCATTATTAGAAATTGTCTCTGCTCCAGAAATTAACAGTGGAGATGAAGCTGTGGCTTATTTAAATTATTTAAGGGAAATTTTTAGATATCTTGATTTATCTGATTGTAATATGGAAAATGGTTCTTTTCGTTGTGATGTTAACATTAATTTATTTATTAATGAGAATGGTATTGAGAATAAGACTCCAATTGCTGAAATAAAAAATTTAAATTCTTTTAAGTCGGTAAAATTGGCAATTGATTATGAAGAAATAAGACAAAAAAAGGAATGGATTTTGAATAGAAAAACTTTTAAGGATGAAGGCAAACATACGAGAGGTTTTGATGATAAGAAAGGTATTACAGTGATGCAAAGAAGTAAAGAAACAATTGAGGATTATAGATATATTAAAGAACCGGATTTGCCTTTAGTGAAAGTAGATGATGATTATATTGAAAGTATAAAGGATAGTAGAATGATTGAATTGCCCTTTGATGCAAGAATTAGATTAAAGAAGCAATATGGTCTTAGTGAGTTTGATGTTAATACCTTAACTTCTGATAAAAACTTGGTTAGATATTTTGAAGAAGCGGCATTAAATGCAAGTGATCCCAAAAGAATAGCTAATTGGATTTTATCTGAAGTGTTGAGCGTACTTAATGATCGAGAAATAAATATACTTAATTTTAGCATAAGCCCATCATATATTAGAGAACTTGTTGAACTTATTGTTAGTGAGAGAGTAAATGGAAAGATTGCTAAAGAAATATTTGTAGAGATGATAGATAAAAATGTTTCTCCTTCTATAATTGTTAGTGAGAAAAATTTAGAACAGATAAATGATAAATCTTTGATTGAGGCAGTTGTGATTGAAGTTTTAAAGGAATTTCCTAAATCTGTTGAACTTTACAGAAAGGGTAAAAGTCATGCATTGAAATTTATGATGGGACAAATTATGAAAAAAACTTCAGGAAAAGTTAATCCTGTACTTGCGAATGAAATTCTAATGGATAGATTAAAGAATGTGTAGTAAGTTTCTGATAAATTGTATTCCAATTATTAAGAGAGCAAGGTTTTTTTATCTTTATGATACTAAAGGTAATAGGTATTTGGATTTATATTTAAATGAAGGCCGTAACTTTTTAGGACATAGGGCCAAAGGTTTAAGTATCATTCTTAAACAGACTTTTTCGAGGGGTCTTACAGCTTCTTATCCTTCTATATTTAGAAATCAATTTACAAATGTTTTTTTTTCCTTTTTTAAAGATGCAGGGTGTTCATATGTTTTTAAGTATGAAAGAGATGCTAGGGAATTCTTGTCATCTTTAACTGGGAAAAATTATTTTAGTAAACCCTGGGAAGAAAAAAATGGAATATATGAATTTAAAGTTGGATTTAGTAATTTTAGGTATCCTATGCTTGTAAATATTCCAATGCCGGGATGCATGTCTATTAGTATTGTGATAATAGATAATTTATCTAAGAAGATAGAGTTTATGGATAATTTTGATGCTTTGACTTTAGCAATTGCTAGAAATATGCTTGTTAATATTATGTCTTATGAAAATGATAAAAAAATTAATTTCGAAATTTTTACTACTTCTATGTTTAGAATAATGAATAGATATATGTTTCCTCTTTATAAACCAGAGCATCATGTTGAAGTTTTTAATACATATTTAAAGAGTGGATATTTAATTAATCCTGTCTTTAGTAATCCTTCTTTTGTTCCTCTAAAGTTTTCAAAAGGAGATTTGGATCGGTTTAGAAGAGTTTCTTGTGAGCTGCAGTATAAATATAGTTTTTAGTATTGACAGGGTAGCTTACAAATAATACAATTGAAAAATACGATTTTGTAGAATATCTAAGCGAGGGCTGTAGTTAATATGAATAGAGTAACTGATAATAGTACAATATGGATTAAGCCAAAGTATGTAGAGAAAAAATGGTATGTTATTGATGCTAAGGATAAGATTCTTGGTAGGATTGCTGCGAAAGTGGTTAGAATTTTGAGAGGTAAGCATAAGGCTTATTATGCTCCTCATCAAGATTTAGGTGATAATGTTATAATTGTTAATGCTGCAAAGATTAAGCTTACAGGTAAAAAATATTCTCAGAAAATTTACTATAGACATTCAAGATATCCGGGGGGTCTTTATTCTGATACTTTTAGAACTTTGTCTGAGAGAAATCCGGCAGCTCCTATTGAAATAGCTATTAAAGGTATGTTACCAAAGGGACCTTTGGGACGTGAGCTTTTTAGAAATATTAGAGTTTTTTCTGGTCCTGAGCATAATCTTAAGGCACAAAATCCTTATAAGTTAGAGTTGGATTGAGAGTGAGGAAAAATGACAAAAATAAATGTTAAAGGTATTAATTTAGCAATGGGTACTGGGAGGCGAAAATCTTCTGTTGCTAGGGTCTACATTAGAGAGGGGAGAGGCGAAATTAAGATTAATGGTAAAAATTTTGATTCTTATATACAACTTGAAAATTTAAGGACCCTTGCTTTAGCGCCATTAGTTTTAACAAATACTCTTAGAAAGTATGATATTTATGTAAATGTTTATGGAGGAGGTATTTCTGGCCAGGTTGGTGCTATTAGGCATGGGATTGCAAGGGCTCTTTTTGAGCTTGATGAGGAAAATAAAATAGTTCTTAAATCTAATGGGCTTTTAACAAGAGATTCAAGAAGAGTTGAGCGCAAGAAATTTGGCAGAAAGAAAGCTAGAAAAAGCTTTCAATTTTCAAAAAGATGATAATTTTGTTTTAAGTAAAAAGCCCTCAATATGGGCTTTTTATTTTTACTTAATGGAATAAAAAACATCTTTACCATGATATTCAGCAATGCTGCCTAGTTCTTCTTCTATTCTTAAAAGTTGGTTATACTTAGCTATCCTGTCTGTTCTTGATAAAGAGCCTGTTTTAATCTGCCCTACTCCAAGTGCAACAACAAGATCAGCTATTGTTGTATCTTCTGTCTCTCCTGAACGATGTGAAACTATTGCAGTATACCCTGCTTTTTTTGCCATTTCAACAGCTTCAAAGGTCTCAGTCAATGTCCCAATTTGATTTACTTTAACAAGAATTGAATTTGCTACTTTCATTTCAATTCCCTTTTTAAGAAAGGATGTATTTGTTACAAATAAGTCGTCTCCAACAAGTTGAACTTTATTTCCTATCTTATCTGTGAGTTTTTTCCATCCATCCCAATCTTCTTCAGCCATTCCATCTTCAATTGATATAATAGGATATTTTTCTACCCATTTTTCCCAATATTTAACCATTTCTTCAGAAGTAAGTTCTTCCTTGGTTGACCATTTAAATACATATTTTTTTGTCTTTGAATCGTAAAGCTCAGATGTGGCAGGATCAAGAGCAATTGCGATCTCTTCACCAGGCTTATATCCTGCTTCTTTTATGGCTTCCATGATAATTTCACAAGCTTCTTCGTTTGATTTTAAGTTTGGAGCAAATCCGCCCTCGTCTCCTACAGAGGTTGAATAACCTTTTTTGCTTAAAATGCCCTTAAGGATATGAAAAACTTCTGCTGACATTCTTATTGCATCACTAAAAGTTTTTGCTCCAACTGGCATTATCATAAATTCTTGAAAATCTACAGAATTATCAGAGTGAGCTCCGCCGTTAATAATGTTACACATGGGCGTAGGTAAAATATTAGCCTTATAGGCTCCAAGGTATTGGTAAACCTTAAGTCCAACATAAGCAGCTGCTGCTTTAGCTGTGGCCATTGAGACAGCAAGTATAGCATTAGCGCCAAGTTTTGATTTAGTAGGTGTACCGTCAAGCTCAAGCATTTTTCTGTCGATTTCAACTTGATTTAAAGCACTCATTCCTTCAAGTTCTGGAGATATAATATTTGTTATATTTTCAACTGCCTTGAGTACTCCTTTACCCATATAAACAGATTTATTGCCGTCTCGTAATTCAACAGCCTCATTTATTCCTGTTGAAGCGCCTGATGGAACAGCTGCTCTACCAAGAGAACCATCTTCAAGTATTACATCTGCTTCAACTGTTGGATTTCCTCTAGAATCAATTATTTGCCTAGCTTTTATTTCATAAATATGAAAGCCCATTTTGTAACTCCTTATTATTAACATTTTTATTTACTTTAATATATGTTTTTAGTATAATAATAAATAAAATAAATGTGTAGTATTTATAAAAAGAATTGTGTATTAGTTTATTAACTTAAATTATGAAAACAGTTTTAAGATTTTTATTGTGTTTTATATTTTTCTTTTTTAATTTTAATACTAATTCTTTACAAGGTTATGTTGTTGAAAATTTCAATTTATCTTTAATTGAATTTTTGGAAGTTTCAACAAGAAAAGATAATTTAACACCAATGGTTGATTCTAAAAGGGTTATTATGTTTTATCCTTCGGATAGAAGTATTAGGAAAGTCTTTGCTGTTTTTGATTTTGATGGTTATTCAAAAAAATATTTGTTTCAAAAGAATAAATATGGTCTTTTTTTTGTAAAAGTAAATCTTCCTCATGGGCTTGAGAGAATTAAATATAAACTTATTGTGGATGGAATTTGGACAAATGATGAATACAATAAAAATATAGTTTATGATAAAGATTTAATACCATTTTCTGTGATTGATATTTCAGTTATAAATAACAGCTATATTTCTTTAAGAAATCCAATTGATTCTTCTAATAAAAGGGAAGTTGAAATTTTTTATATAGGCCGTCCTGGACAGTTTGTCACAATAGCTGGAAATTTTAATAATTTTAATCCATTTTTAAACAGGTTGACTGAACATGAACATAATCAAGGTGTATATACTATTAAGCTGAAAGACCTACCTAAAGGTAGAATTTATTATTATTTTGTTGATTCTGGAAATAAAGTTATAGATAAGAATAATGTTAATAGAACTAATTTATATTTTGTTAAGGGGATTGGTAATAAGATAGATTTTGAAGTTTCATATTTTGATAATTAGTAGTTTGTGTTTTTATTTATAAATAATTGTATTAATCTACATCTACCTAAAGCAAAATTAACAATACTTTCAGTAAGGCATATGTGTGCCCTTGCTTTTTTTTGGTAAATTTTTATTTATTTATTAAGTTGTTCATTTCATCAAAAAGATATTTAGATACAAAGTGATCTTTTTCTATTTCCTCAAGGGCTATGCTCTCTTTTGTTGAATTTGTATTTCGAATACTTGATAATGATGGCTCATCAAGTTTTATGGTTTTATTTTTTCTTTTTTCGGGATCAATCTCAGGAATGGATGCTATTAGCGTTTTGGTATATGGATGGATAGGATTTGAAAATAGTATATCTCTAGGTGCAACTTCTAATATGACTCCCAAATACATTACAGCAATTTTGTCACTCATGTATTTTACTACTGCTAGGTCATGGGAGATAAAGAGATAAGATAAATTTAATTCTCTTTGTAGAGTTTTAAGTAAATTTAAAATTTGCGCTCTTATTGATACATCTAAAGCCGATACGGCTTCATCTAGTAGTAAAAGCTTAGGACTTAATGCTAGTGCTCTTGCTATTCCTATTCTTTGTCTTTGCCCTCCTGAAAATTCGTGTGGATACCTAGATAGCATACTTTTTTCAAGTTCGGTAATATCCATTAGTTCATTTACTCTCTTATCTATTTCTTGTTTTGTTTTTGGAAGAATTTTGTTTTCATTATAAATAACTAGTGGCTCTGCTATTATTTCTTTTATTGTCATCCTTGGGTTAAGAGAAGTATGAGGGTCTTGAAATACCATTTGCATGTCTTTTTTTGTCTTCAAAAGTTCTCTTTTGGGAAGTTTGGTGATATCTTTTCCATTAAAATATATGCTACCAGATGTTGGTGTGTAGAGTTGCATTATTGATCTGAGAGTTGTTGATTTTCCGCATCCAGATTCTCCAACGAGTCCTAATGTTTTATTACGCTCAACTTCAAAACTGATGCCATTTACAGCATTTATCTTGCGCTTATTTTTCCAAAATAAAAAGTCTTCTCCAATTGTAAATGTTTGTACTAAGTTTTCTACTTTAAGAATTATGTCTTTCTCACTATTCATTTAAAGCTCCTCAATATTATTTGTACTTGATGCGATAGAGTTTAATTTAATTGAGTAAAGTTTCTCATTTGGATTTTGATCCAGAGTAAGTATTGATTTTAAAAGTCCGATTGTATATGGATGTTTAGGGTTTTTAAATATTTCTATTACTGTTCCTTCTTCAACAAATTTACCTTGGTACATTACAGATACCGTATCGCAAATTTCTGCAACTACTGCTAAATCATGAGTTATTAGTATTGTTGAAGTATTGAATTTTTTAGATAAACTTTTAATGAGTAATAGTATTTGTTCTTGAATTGTAACATCAAGGGCTGTAGTAGGTTCATCTGCTATTAATAAAGAGGGACGACAACTTAAAGCCATTGCGATCATAACTCTTTGTCTCATTCCTCCTGAAAATTGATGAGGATAATGTGATATTCTCTCTTCTGCATTCATAACACCAACAGTTTTTAGCATTTCTATTGCCTTTTTCTTTGCTGTATATTTGTCTAGTTTTTGATGCAACATTATTGTTTCTTCAATTTGTGTTGATATTCTTAAGTATGGATTTAAAGAAGTCATTGGATCTTGAAATACCATGGCTATTTTATTGCCTCTAATACTTTGGAGTTCTTTTTCGCTAAGTTTAAGCAAATCTTTTCCTTCAAATAGTATTTCACCTTCTTTGTATACTGTTGTCATTTCAGGCAGTAGCTTTAGTATGGCCATGCTTGTAACAGATTTTCCGCTACCAGACTCTCCTACAATAGCTCTAATTTCTCCTCTTTTCATTTTTAAGTTTATGTTGTTTACAGGGTATATTGTTGTGTGCTTTAACTTAAACTCAATTGCTAAGTTTTTGATCTCCAATATGTAATCTTCTTTCATTCAATTTTCTCCTAAAGGTTATCCTTCGGATCAAATGCATCTCTTAATCCGTCGCCTAGAAAATTCATAAATAGTAAGAATATTGTCATGACTGTTGCAGGAATAAAGATTTTCCATGGATATTCAATAAATGTAGGAATTCCATTTTTTACTAACTCTCCCCAACTGGTCATTGGTGCTGATATTCCAAGTCCTAGAAAAGATAAAAATGATTCAACCATAATAAACCCTGGAACATTCATTGTTGTAATTATTGCTATCATACCAAGGCTATTGGGGATTAAATGATTAGATATCATTCTCTTATTTGTTGCTCCTAATGTCCTAGCTACTTGTATAAATTCAGATTTTGAAAGTGATTGTATTTGTCCTCTAACTATTCTGGCAAGTGATAGCCATGAAATAATGCTAATTGCAATAAATAATCCTATTATGTTTCTTTCCATAACAGTCATTAATGTTATTATGACAAGTAGAGATGGCAAAACATAAAGGATTTCTATTATTTTAGTTATTATTTTATCTGAAATACCACCAAAAAAACCTGCTATTGCCCCTATTATTGTTCCTATTATCATTGATATGAATGCCCCAATGAACCCCACAGATATTGATATTTGACTTCCTTGTATTATTCTTGCAAGTAGGTCTCTTCCAAGGCTGTCTGTTCCTAATATGTATATTCTTTTGTGTATTTTAGTATCTATACCGTCAATTTTTTGAACTTCTGTTTCTATTCTTTCTTTTATTTTTTCTAGTTTAGCCTTTTCTTCTTCTTTGAGTTCTCGTTTTTCTTTTTTTGCTAATTTTTTTATGAAATTAAGTTCTTTATTGTACCATAATTCTCCAGCATGCCTAAAAGATGGAGGGAGATCTGCATGTTCGACCACTTGAGTGTAATATTTGTATATTGGTAAGATTGGTTGTAATATTGCAATTACTATGTAAAATCCAATAATAAATATGCTTATGAATGCAAGCTTATTTTCTTTAAATCTTAACCAAGCTCTTTTATTAGATGTATGAGATTCAAATGAGATGTTTTTTTGTTCGTAGTTGCTCATTTTGTTGCCTCCTTCCTTCCTATACTCTTGGGTCAAGTCTTTTGTAAGCAATATCTGATACTAAAATGGACACTAGCAGTATGGTTGAATAGGCTAAGACGGAGCCCATTAGTAGTGGATAGTCTCTATTTAGTGATGATTCTACTGTAACCATACCTAATCCTGCTATTCTAAATATTTGTTCGATAACCATACTACCGGAAATTATTCCAGCAAAAATAGGTCCCATGTAACTTATTAGAGGAAGTATGGCTCCTATTAATACATGTTTCCTAATTATTACATTAAAGCTTAAGCCTTTAGCTCTTGCTGTTCTTACAAAATCGCTATTTAATATCTCTAACATAGAACCTCTAAGTATTCTTGTAAAGATAGCTGTATATGGCAAACTGAGTGTTATTATTGGCATAACTAAATTTGTAAGACCACCGCGTTCTGTAATCCAGCCAGAGGTATAAAATATTCCTAATTTGACGGATAAAAAATATTGTAAAATGGGGCCAGTGACAAAAGTAGGCACAGAAATTCCAAATATTGCTATTACTCTTATTATATAATCAATGCGAGTATTTTTTTTAATAGCGGAGATTGTTCCAAATAAAATTCCAAGTATCAGAGACAGCATTAAGGTTATTATTCCAATTATAAATGATTTAGGCATTCCTAATTTTATATATTGATTTACACTTAAATCTTTCTTTTTTAATGACGGACCTAAATCTCCTTTTAAAACATTTGTGATGTAGTAGTAAGCTTGAAGATAAAAAGGTTTGTCAAGATGATATTTTTGCATTAATTTTTCTTTTACCTGAGGATCGATAGGTTTTTCAGAATCAAATGGATTCCCAGGAGCAAGTCTCATTATTAAAAAGCATAAAAAAATTATTACTATTAGAGTTGGGATTGTTTCTAATAGTTTTTGTATGGTGAATCTTAGCATAATTGCTCCTTATTTCAACAATAGGGTTATTAATCTACATAATTAATTATTCTAACACATAATATTAAATATTATTTAGAATATTAATGTTTGTTTTTATTATTTTATAAATAAATATTGATTTATGTTATATATTCTAGTTATATTTTTTAGTTGTTTTTGTTTATTAAATTTTGCTTAGCTTTTTAGTTGGTTTTAATTCTTTTAGATAGGCTATTTCTGTTGAAGTTGAAAAGGTTTTCCATCTATCATTTCTGAAGAGATAATATGATTTAGGTATTGTAATAGGGGCAACAGGGAAGTCTTTTTCTATTATGATTTCTTCGGCTTTTCTTAAGATATCTTGTCTTTTAATTGGATCTTGTTCAAGGTCAGATTGTTTTATTAAAGAGTCATATTCTTTGTTTGAATAACCAAATGCACCAAAAGTGTGATTTTCTGTTATAAACAGACTTTCAAGAAATGTTAGTGGATCTAAATAATCACCTGACCATCCCATGTCTGAAATTTGATAGTTGCCCATTTTTCTACTGTTTAAGAATGTGGTCCACTCTTCAGATTCAATTTCTAAGTTAATGTTTAATATTTTTTTAAATTGTTCTTGTAAAAACTCTGCTGTTATTCCCATTCCATCCTGCTTTGAAATTTTGTATTTAAGAGTAGGGAAGTCCTTACCGTTAGGATAGCCAGCCTCAGTTAATAGTTGTTTAGCTCTTTCAGGATCAAATAGTATAAGTTCTTTGCCATAAGAATAATTTTCAAAAGGTGGAGTTAAGTTTCTTGTTGGGTCTGATTGATTTTTTAGAATTATCTTATTTAATGATTCTCTATCAATAGCAAGAGTTAGGGCTTCTCTAATCTTTGGATTATCAAGTGGTTTAACAGTGGTATTAAATGATAAGTAACTTGCGGCATTGTAGGGATGAGAGTAGTAATCATCTCTAAGTCTAGCTTCATCAAACTTATCTCTTCCTATTGATGTAAGGAAGTCAAGTTCATCATTTATATACATATTATAAGCAGTATTTGCATTTGTTGTATAAAAAATAATTTCATTTATTTCAACATTGCTAGCATTGTAGTATTT